>PAOW01000010.1 GCA_002710015.1 Methanobacteriota archaeon
CGAGTTTAGAACTGCATATGATTTCCGCCACAAGGGTAAGAAAATCGACAAGCAGGTTTTCTGGTACATCGCAGAAACTGAAACTATGGCAGTCAAGATTAGCCACGAACACCAAGAGCACCTGTGGCTAGAATGGGAAAGCGCAATGATGCAACTTACCCATCATGAGAGCAAGGGAGTCCTGACGGCTGCTCATGCTCACATGAAATCCATCGGCAAAGACTAGTCGTGTAAAGGGTACCCTTTGATTAACGGTTAGCGTTTTGTTTGCGAGTCATTTCAGCGATTCCGGCTTCCCTTTTCCCCTTAGGAGTCCACAGAGATTCATCCTCTCCTAGCCTTGCTGAAGTCCATCTTGTGAGGACGAAAATCCAATCGGAAAGGCGGTTCACATACTGTAGAGATAGCGGACGCATTTCATCCTTGATTGCAACCATCGCCCTCTCTAGTCTGCGTGTTACTGTCCTTGCTAGGTGCATTGCCGCAATAGGCCCTGAACCGGTTGGAAGAATGAAACTCTCAAGCGGTTCCAATTCTTCATTCCAAGCATCCATCTCTTCGCATAATCTATCTGAATCTTCTTGGTCAACCAACTGCATGTATTCTGGAATTTGGTCCGGAGGACAAGCAAGTTCTGCCCCCAAATCGAATAACTCACTCTGCATCCTACCTAAAGCGGCCAAGCACACATCCTTGACCCTCCTAACGGTAGTTCTAGCACCTCCATCTGGATGATTATCTGGTAAACGGCTAGTTTCCATCAAAACTAATCCAAGTAAAGCATTGACCTCATCACAAGTTCCAACGATTTCAATTCTGTCATCACTCTTTGATACGCGACTTCCATCCACCAGAGAGGTTTCGCCAGCGTCACCTCCGCCTGTATGCACTCTTGTTATCCTGACCATGACCATCCCAGCCTATGCTTCAACAAGAGGTCTGCGGCCGTCAATACCTGAATCAAGAGGATGCCACCACTCGATATCTTCCTCTCCCTCACACCAAGAATACAATACTAGATGCCCGTCAACAACCCCATACCATTCGATATACCCTGGGTCATAACCTGCTATCACTGCCCCAGTCGAAACAACTTTCTCACTTGTTTCCTGCCATTCTGTTACCAAATTTCCCAATTGATCTGCGTATTCAGTAACGTGCTCATCAAACGGTGGCAAAACACCTACTAGATATTCTAACTCTGTTGTTAAATCATTTGCAAGATCCTGAATCGATTGTAAACACGAAAGTATCTTCTTTACCTCTGGTAGGCTTTTTCTGGCTTCTTCAATTGTAACTACTACACACTCATCAGGCAAAGCCAGCAATGCCATTTCGTCAATTAGTTCGTCAGCACCCATAGGTTGTCCCGCAAGGGGTGCATGTTCCCAATCATCATCCACAAACAGCCTTTTCGAACTGAGGCTTATTCAACTCTGTGGTGAAACATTCTCGGATAAAGCGATTTCAGGCGTTGAAGATTGGAATCGATTTACTACTTTGCGACCAAAGAATAGAACAACAATGCCCCATACTAATACCTCGATTGTGATTATCAACCAAGCAAATGGTCCAGCAGATTCCAGTATTATATTGGCGTTATAGGGCTCCCCATTGAAGGCCATGTATAGGGATTGAGAGAACAAAGATGCACCAAACCAAACGAATACTGCATACCAACAAATCGTTGAAAGAGGCCAATCTCTAATCTCTTTTGGCCCTTCCATGTTGTCTAATTGTATTTGACCCACATAAAGGATTTCCAGTTTTGTGCAGTTTAAACCGTTGTTTCTTACAAGATGTTTCTTTCCTGATTGGGGTTTAGCTTCTCTAAAGCTTCGTCGATGGCCACTAACCACTCATTTGCAACAGCCTCTTGACCACCGGATTCTGCAAGTCTTTTGTTCCAATGACTAGCTTCATCCTCGTTGCCCAAAAAATCGTGAATCCTGGACAAAGCAGACCAAGCCATGGGATTTATGTGCTCTTCCTCTAAGTCCCAAGCACGCTCAAAACACTGAATCGCTCCATGATCGCCAGATATTTGCCCTCTCTCCAAAGCGACTAACCCTGCTTTTGACCATGCTAACGGCAACCTTCCGATTAACAGGCCCCTAAACACAAGAAAAGTTTGACAGCCACCAAGAGCAACTATCGTGGCAAAGGCTGCATACTCTTCTCCCATAGATAGAGAACCCCACTGATCTGCCATCATGGCAGTTGCAGCAACACAAAACATGACCCCTGCAAATGGTGCAACAATTACCTCATCTCTAGAAATTAACATATTTTGAACACCTCTGAGAAGTCCAAGTGCCCCATACACTAACAAAAACAACAAGTGAACTTGTACATTTGTGGGTCTCGGTCCACTTTCACCGATAAGGAATAAAGCGGCAAATATCAACAAAACGATACCATATCTCTTGGATGGTCCTGGAAACGGCTGCCATTTACTCATTAGTATGAGACAGATAGCAAGAGCGAACTCCAAAGCTAGGAACCACCATGTCTCCATAAACAATGCTCTGATAGGGTCGTAATTGATTTTTGTTAATGTCTATGATATGAACTTCCTCGTATTATTTCATCTGCACGATATAGCTGTTCCATTAGGAAAACCGCTGCCAGTTCATGAGGAAGGGTCATTTTAGAAAGGGAAATTTTTGGATTGAGTATGTCCTTTGGAAACCCATCGGGAGGGCCAATAGCTAAGTTCGCATCATCTGAGTCCAGTAACCAAGCCTCAAATTTTTTTGAAAATTGAACTGATGAAAAGTCATCACCGCCTTCGTCTAAGACAATTGTGTTACTGGGAAGTCTTGAGACATATTCCATTCCACTTAATTTTGAATCATGATATTGAACCTTAACTTTTGATTTGGTTCTCATAAGATAATGCTCTATCAGTCCTTTCATTTTGGAATCGGAGGGTTTTCCATGGAGGTGAACTATTACTCGGCCCATGCATATCCGAAGTAGTTCAACCCCAAGACTATTGAGATAAACCTCCAGCAGCGCACATGGGATGGTGGCCCTTCAAGAAGAAAACAAAGGCTCCAAGGATTCCTGATGTGATACGCAGAGACACGAGATCATGGCTATCTGACTTGCAAGAGATATGCGAAATGAATTTTGATTCACCAGAAGAAGCAAGGCGGCAAATAAGGCAAATGGCTGGCGAATGGAGAGATGCAAATGCAGAAGGAGTGATGGATGACTCACTTCTTGAGGGTCTAAACCTTCGTGCCTTTAGACTACTAAACTCAACGGATGATGAATTCTCGCAATGGTTGGATGACCTTAATTTCTGGAAACCTGGTTGGCGTCCAGATGCAACCGAGCATACGGATGAATCATGAAGGAGATGCTATTGCGAGGGTAACATGGGAAGTGCTGGACAATTGTACATGTTGTATACATGTCCTTTTTGCTGGAAGGTCAGAGGATTATTGGAACACCTTGATATCAAACATGAAAGGGTGCAGGTAAATCCTATGAAAAGTAAAAAATTGCCATCCGCTCCAGAGTGGAAAAAAGTGCCAATTTGGATAGATGACAAAGAGGAAATCCATGTAGATTCAACGCCGATAATGAAACACATAGATGCAGTACATAATGAAGGAAAACTTTGGTCTAGCGAAGACGAAGAACGTCGCGACAAGTGGATGGCTTGGGTAGACTTACACATGTCAAAAGCAACTATACCTATCCTTTACGGAAGCTTAGGTGCTGCACTCAAAACAACAACAAGTGTTTCGAAACTGGAAAATTTTGGCTTTTTTTCAAAGCGACTATACGCTTGGGCTGGCTTTCCGATAATGTGGGGTATAATCGCTAAAAAACGTGTAAAGAAAGATGGTCGCACCCCAAAAAAGCTGTGGCACGATTTGCTTGACGAGTTCACAAACGAATTTGGTGGACATACTTTCTTTGGTGGTGAATCTCCAAACCTTGTAGACTTAGCAGCATTCGGATATGTGAGGTCAATTTCTCCATATTCACAATTTTCTCAACTACAAGACCACAAAGCAGGTATGAAGTGGTATAACGCAGTTGAGGCTACTCTCAAGGTGTAAATATGGAATATGTTGAAGGCCCATTTGGCCTGAAATTTGTAAAAGTTGATTCCTGTGAGGTATACCTCGGAGAAAATAGAGGCGCTTGGGTTTATGCCAGTGAACGTCCAAGGCACAGAGTAATGCTGCCCTCTTTTTTGATTCTTGAATCCCCAATAACAGTCTCACAATATTCCGAAATTTTGGGTCTGAAAATTAAGGGAGATGATCTAAAGGATATGATTACCAATGAAGAAATAGATCATTTCTGTTCTGCTTTAGAATCACACTTTGAAGAAGAAGTTCGAAGACCTACCCAATCTGAATGGGAGGCTGCAAAGGGTGACTTAAAACTCCCTTGCGGATGGACCGAATTACTAGCTGATGAGGCTACGGGAAATCATCGAGGGGCACGCTTGGATGGCCGTCCAAGAATAGGAGATATGATTGGTCCCCTTTCAGGTCACAGAGTTTCACAATCTGCTCATCCGACACGTGAGGGGGTTTTTGCCTGTGTAACTACACCAGGCGACCGTCCACTTCCAAAAGTAGGATTTAGAATCGTAGTATCACCAAAAAGAGAAGGTCCTGTTCCTAAGGTTCCTGACAATGCTAATCTCGTTTCAAACATAAAAAGTGAAATTTTCTGGACTTCCATACTTGGAATAATTCCTAGTTTCACAATACCTATTTTGAGAGGATTTAGTTCCTATGCACTGGATGGTTGGGCTAACCTCCTATTCGGAGGACTGTGCGCTGGATTTGTAACAGGAGCTTTTTGGAGACCTAAACGACCAACGTGGGGTCTTGACCCTGAAGGTAATATTATTCAGTTGAAAGACTAGACCAGTATGATTCTTGTCTTATCGCATCAAGAGCACATATGGCAGCCATATTCACAATATGTCTAACACCGTCAGCTCTTGCCAAAAGTTGGACTGGTTTGTCTAACCCTTCCAATATTGGACCTGTTGTTTCAGCATCACCTAATTGTTCCAACAGTTTGTAAGCGATATTTGCGGATGCAAGATTTGGACAAATTAGCACATTCGCAGGACCCTCAAAATTCATGAAAGGATACTCAGATTGTACTTCCATATTCAACGCGGTATCTGCTTGCATAGGGCCGTCAATGCATAGAGAACTATCCATTTCTTTAGCAAGATCAATCGCTTCCTCAATTCGCTCTGAGCGCTGAGCTCGACTACTACCAAAATTAGAAAATGATAGCATTGCGACCTTTGGTTCAATACCAAAACGTCGTGCTACCTTTGCCGTTTGAACCGCAATGTCAGCTAGTGTCTTACTATCTGGATAAACATTGACTGTGGCATCTCCTAAGAAAATCAATCTCCCCTTGATAACCATCATGTAACATCCAATTGCACAGTGGTTATCCTCGTTGCTTCCAATTACTTCTAGACAGGGCCGAAGAACGTCTGCATAGTTCCTGCTTACACCTCCAAGGAACCCATCTGCATCTCCTGAGTCTACCATTTGTGCTGCGAAATATGGACGACTTTTTAGAAGTCTTTGAGCGTCTATTTTCGTCATTCCTTTTCTGCTTCGGTTATCTAGTAATTTCAAATCATAATTACCGATTCTTCTATCATCATAGCGAGGGTTGATAATTTCACAGTCAAACTCGATATTTAGTGACTCCATCTTGCTACGAATACTCTCACTATTTCCCAATAAAATTGGAACACAAATATCTTGTTCAACGCATTGAGCAGCTGCTCTAATCACCTTTTCATTATCTCCTTCAGGGAAAACTATTTTCTTTTTACGCCCTTTTACTTGATTGAATACTCCACGCATAACAGAATATGACATTCCTAATCTTGCTTCCAATGATTCTCGATATCGTTGTTTATCGAAATCCTCCGCTGTAATAGCCGCTATACCCTCCATAACTGCTGCTTCCGCAACATCTGAGGCTTCCCAAATCAACACTCTCCTATCAAATGGTTTGGGTATGATATAATCGGGTCCATACTGCATCGATTCTCCGGAATAAGCGTGAGCGATATAATCTGGAACTGGTTCTTTAGCTAAGGCAGCGAGTGCCTTCGTGGCAGCCATCTTCATTCCCTGAGTAATATCTCTAGCCCTAACATCCAATGCTCCTCTGAAAATGTAAGGGAATCCAAGAACATTGTTTACTTGATTTGGAAAATCTGACCTCCCTGTTGCAATAATCGCATCATCTCTTATTGATTTGACTTCGTTTGGCATAATCTCTGGTGTCGGATTTGCCAATGCAAAAATTATCGGTCTGTCTGCCATTTTCGAAATCATTTCACCGGTTACAAGACCTCCTTTTGACAACCCTAACAAAACATCGGCTCCAACTAGAGCATCTGCGAGAGTTCCATCATCGCAATCTGTAACAAATTTTGCCTTGTATTCGTTTAATTCGCCCGCTTTTTGCCTCTTAGATGTCATTATGCCCTTTGAATCACACATCACAATATTTTCTCTTTTTACACCTAGTGCAACATAATGTGATGCACAGGCGATTGCAGAGGCGCCAGCGCCTGCAACAACTACCTTAATCTTTGACAACTCTTTGTCTTGCAATTCAACTGAGTTCAGCAATGCTGCACCTGAGATAATCGCTGTTCCGTGTTGATCATCGTGCATAACAGGAATATTGGTCGCCTCTGAAATTCTCCTCTCGATCTCAAAGCATTCTGGAGCCTTGATGTCCTCTAAATTTATTCCACCAAATGTTGGAGCAATATTACATACAGTTTTTACAAAATCATCAATATTGTCTGTATCAACTTCTATGTCAAATACATCTATGTCAGCGAAGGTCTTCAACAAAAGCCCCTTTCCTTCCATGACGGGTTTTGATGCGACTGCTCCTATATCGCCTAACCCTAGGACTGCAGTACCGTTAGATATTACAGCGACTAGATTTCCCTTGGAGGTATACCTATATGCGTTATCAGGATTATCTGCTATTTCTAAGCAAGGATAAGCAACCCCTGGTGAATATGCTAAAGACAACTCGTGTGAAGTGGAGTGTGGCTTGGTTGGGACAACCTTGATTTTTCCTCTAGGTTTTGCTTCGTGATATTCAAGAGCCTCTTTTTTGATTGCTCTTTCACGCCAATCATTGTTCATAGTTCTCCCTAAGTGGTGTCTAATTTACGGCCGTGTTTGACTTTTGTGTGAATTTTTAAGAGAATTTATGGCAATTTCATATACAAATAAATCGCGAGATTAGGTTAATTATGGTGTTTATTGAATTAACATAAGAGCATTCGCTTCATATACAATAAAACTCGGCTATATACTATGAACAGCGCAATGAGGCCCTCGGGTGCGAGGAAATCCGGTCTCAATGCGCTTGCGCTTGTGTCAATAATGTTGATTGCTTCTTTAGGCCCGCTTCTGTCAACGCCTATCGTTAGTGCGCACTCTGTAAACAATACGATTTGGCCAAAAGAAGGGATTGAAGATACTGGATGGATACAGCTTAACGCGACCGGAGCCGACCCTCTGAACGGCAGAACAGCAACGGCTGATTGGATGTTAAATTTCGCACCCGGAGCCATAATTGGTAATATCTCAATGGAATTCATGGCAGATGGTTCGAATGATGTGATGATAAAAGAGCCACTACTTCTATCACCAGACACAGGACAGGTTCTGTTTGATTGGAGGGGAAATGGTTGGCTTGGACAATCCTTCGGATTTGACGGTAACAACCCTCATCAGAGTAGATTATCACCGAACGCCGACGTTGGCGCAACTGTCACTCTCCCGTCAGGAACCGAAATTACAGAATTTATCCTTGAGGTGCTATCGCCCGCTGATCCGTTTACCTCACTTCAACCAGTGGATGTTTTTGTTTCCGATTATGAAATTCACCCGCTAGACGGCAGAGTGTATCTCGCAATAGAGACCTATATCTTGGTTTTAGACGCACAATCCAACCCGACGATAATCGATTTATTCGAACTAGAAAACCTGGAAGACGATAACCGCATTCTAGATCTTGAACTAGATACGTTGTCCAACTGTCTACTTACAGTATCTACATCCGGTGAAATACATCGCTTGGATCTTAATTCAAGTTCATGGATTGAAGATTTACCCTCGGAGCCTTCAGGAGAACCATGGACTCTAGCCCACATTTCCTCTAACGGAGACTTGTTCGGTTTCAGCGAATCCGGAATTTTCCTAATTAACAGTGCTGGGACAGGCTGGACACTTGAACAATCAAGCACAACAAATGACTGGCCCGATGGAATACCAACCGAATCAAAAGAGCACTCAGGAATAATTTACACCGCAATTCTTGGAGGCGGTGTTGGAAGGTGGGACATTAACTCGATGAGTGCCTTGTCTCCTTGGTCAACTGCTAATAGTCTACATTCAGACTATGTTAATGGGTTCTTAATCTCAGGCAACCAGTTATTGATTTCCTCTGAAGATGCAGGAATTGCTAGAAGGGACTTATCAGGAAACTTTTGGTTGGCTACATGGAATGATGGTAACTGGTTATCATCCAACGACGTTAAAGGGATGACTACTTCATCAGGAGATATACATATTCTGACAGATACTTCAGTTCACATATACGACAGTGGTTCTGGAATTTTTACATCTGAAATCGCATTGTCCTCTCTTGGGTTATTCAACGGGGGGCAGATGATTTTCCACTGGCCTTCATCTGGCTCAAGAAGTCCTACAAACAACACTGTTCTAGTTTCTGATGGAAGTGGAATATTCGCTATGCTTGAACCGGGCAAGTCGCCGATTTACACAGGCGACTTAGTCATTGGTAGCGGCCCTACCTCTAGTGAGATTAATGACGTGTTACAATTCGATGGCATACTTTACTGCGGTAGTGGTTCATTACTAGACAGGTATTCATTATCCCAAGCTAGATGGTTGACTCCAATTGATATGGGTGATAGTATTACAAGAATTTCACATAATGGAACTCACATATTTGTCTCGACAGAAGGCAGCGGGTTACACATAGTTGACAATATTGGAAACGTAATTGATACATGGGATTCTAGCGATGGCTTGCAATCTGACATAATTTCTGACTTTGATGTTGATGGAAGTGTAGTTGTAGTAATTCATCCAGATGAAGGTGCATCAGTAATCGACACATCATCACAATCATCTGTTGTGATTCTTGAAGAAGACAACAGCGATCTTAGCTCGGACAGCCTAACGGGGGTTGCATTACACAATGGGATAGCCTACCTTGGAACAACCGATGATGGACTGAACAGGTATATCATTCAAAATGATACATGGCTAGGGCCATGGGTATCTACTGGAATCAACGATGTTGGATTTGCACCTGTCGCTGTTTATGGGACGAATCCTCAAATCCTACACATGGGCCTACCAGGATATGGTGTAGCGAGAAAGGACCTCTCAACTGGAGAAATTTTGATACCTCTCACTGTGACTCCAGACAGAGGAACTCCAAGTGCAACTGAGATTCTTCCAAGCAGTCAAGTATACGCTCTAGAGGAAAATACTGTGATGGGAGGGCTTTACATCGGGACTGGAGACGGAGCTGTTGTTTGGAACGGAAACTCTGCATCAGAACTCTCGACAGGAGGTAGTTGGTTCGTACAACCCGATCAGCACTTTGATTTTGTATTCGATGGTTCTACTACTTACTCAGCCACTAACATAGGTGTTTGCAAGTATATACAAACCACAATACAGGATTGTGTTAATGCACAGGATGGAATGCCCAATTGGGGCGTTTTCTCCATTGGAATAAATGCAACAACGGTTTTTGGAGGAACAACGAACGGTGTTGGGTTAATTGACAAAAGTTCATTCACAGTTGTAGACACATGGCAAGCTGGTGAGGATACAGATAATTCTCTTGTTGAGGTAATCGACGATATTGCTTACATTGGATTGAACGGCATAGGAATTGCTAGATATGACATCACAAACAACGTTTGGCTGCCTACATGGACTGAAGACAACGTATTGGATAACGGCAATGAATTTGTTACTGGATTGGTAGCTGATATCAACCCTGACCGGATATGGATTGGAGGAGAAGATGGATTTCAGCTAATTGATGTAACGACTGGGTCAGAAGTATATGACATCGAAATGACTAGTAGCATGTACCCCGGAAGTGGTGACCCATATGATTTATCGATTTACGGAGACACTCTGTACTATCATCAACAATACTCCTCAGATAGTGTGTTCAGATTAGACATAGTCAATTTTACCACTAAACCTTCCTTAGATGCGGGAGCCCAATTAGATGAAAATGGTGGTGACGTATATGGAATGGAAATTATCGGTGATTTGCTGCATGTTTCGGTAGCTAGTGGCCAGTGGTGGAATACTCAAGGAAGCGGTGGCATTGCGATATACAATATGACCACCAACGCATGGCAAGCCGAACTAGCTCCAAGCGGTTCGCTGGATAGAGTAACCTCGCACATTTCCACCAATGGAGTTGAATGGATTGCTTGGGGAGAAGAAAAACTAGAGGCATACTATTCTAACGGAACTAAGATGGGCGAATGGGATGGTTTCGAATTCCCTATACGTGAAATTGTAGAATTCGACGGTGAAACCTTGTTTGCTACTGAGGATGGTGTTGCAAGGTTTGATGAATCTAGTGAACAATGGCTATCGACCTGGACCGCAGGATCCGGGTTGCCCAATTCTGCTGATGATACAGTATATGAGATGTGGACGAATGGAACAGACCTAGTTGTTGGGACAGCCGTAAATAGGGGTTGGCAGGGCATAGATGGAGAGATAATGCACCTTGATTCAACAGGAACTTGGACATCATGGGATACAGGACAAAATGGAATTCCTAATGGATATCCCATAGGTATGACGATGTGTGATGGACTATTCCACGTATCAATAACAGCAAACAATGGAGGAGTTGCTAGATTCAATTTAGCAGATAGTATAGTCGAATCGTCATTCACAACTTCTACAAGATTAGATAATGGCAATGCTGCTGCTGTTGCGTGTGACGATTCAAGTAACATACTGTATGTAGGCTACAATGATGATTCGGAACCAATCTCTCGATATGACTACAACAACGATCGCTGGTTGACAAGTCTAACCTCATCTTCTCACAATATTCCAACCGATCCTGTATGGTGGGGAGCTATGGAATTCGCGAATGGAAAACTCGCAGTTGGATATGATATTGGAGATGAAGGTGACAACATCATAGGAGGAGGATACATTGTTCTCTCCGCTAATGGAGCAACTGTTGGTTCAGCGAGTGTTCTCTCACCGGGATCACCAGTTTCCTCGATTGATTGGCTTGGCACACAGTGGCTAATTGGTCAGGCTGGCGGAACTTCAGGGTATTCACACGTGGATACTCTTGGCCAATCCGGCCAAAATACAGTCCACGCACTACCAAGTTTGGTAAGCGGCCAAGTCACTTCCATGGCAGGAAATGCAACACACCTATGGGCAGCATCTGCATCATGGCAGAATACAGGCTCAGGTGTTCTCCAAGGAATCAGACTTGCTAATGGATCGGTCGAATGGCAGAAAGGATGGAGCATCCCATCAAATGCGATAGTTACTGATATCGAATTAGTTGGAACTGATTTGTATCTGGCTAGCAACAACAGAGGGCTGCGATTACTGGATACTACAAATGGTAGTTTAGTAACCCTGCCCACAGGTATCCATGATTCGCAAGACGGACTAAAATTGGTTGGAGATGACCTATACATCGGACTACAAGGTACCGGATCATCCTCCGCAGGAATTCAAATTTTCAACACAACTACAAATTTCTACACTGCTGGAAGGCTGCTGGCTGGACTACCATCAAATGTTGTGAACAGTTTCTTGACTACTACATCAAATAACGGTGGACAAGATATGGTCTACATCGCTACCAATAACGGAGTAGCTAGATGGGATTCTAGTGTCAACACCTGGGAAACAGCGCTCACAGCGTTAGATGGTTTGCCTATATCATTCGTACAAGACATCATCGAATTTGACGGATCTATATGGATGGCAACACCAAGTGGTCTGTCGAATTATAACTCAAGTTCGAAGTCGTTCAACAATTACGGGCCTGCTGACGGTCTAATGGGAACATCCACTTGGGGACTTGTTGGTAAGGCTACGAGCAATAATGCTGGTTTGACAACTACTGTAGAGAACAGTTTATTCATTTCACACGACGGTAAAGGAACTGACAGGCCAGGTATAACACAAATGAATGCAGCAAGTTTAACCGTAACAGCCCAACATCAATTCGATCAACTTCCATCAAATTCTGTGACTGCTGTAACCTCTGACATTTCTGGTATACACATAGCAACAACCACTGGACCTCTCATACATTGGACTTCAAATAACGGACAATTCAACTCTGGTGTCAACGTTTTCTCAATGCAAGATTGGCCTGTTTATCGTATGCGATCCGATGGCTCTTATCTAATTGCAACAGGAAATAATGGTGCAACCGTTGTGCAAGCTGGTTTGACTGGTAATGCACTGATAGGGAAATACTCTGCATTCGAAGTTACAGGTGGAAGCGTAGTATCCAATTCTCTTGTAGCCGTCTCAACATCTGACGGCTTACGAATTTGGGATTTGAATAGCGGGGAAGAAAAAGACTCAACCACTCTTCGGAGAGCAGACCCACTATCACTTGGCTTCCAATTACAATTCCAAGATGTGACTGAATACACTCATCCCGATTTACAATTCAATTTAGTGGATAGTAACAATACTGTGAAAATCGGAGAGGGCGGAGTAAATAGTTCTCATGGGATTAAGTTGCAAACCGTTCCACTGACAATTTCGTCACCTGTTGATAATGCAGCTACATGGGCTAAGTTGGTAGATATGAAGTGGAATGCTACGGTTAACATGTCTGCTGACCCAACCTTCCCATTCTCTATGCAATATGTTGTAGACAACGGAATACTCCTCAACGGAACTAGGCACGTAAACTTGCAACTGTCATCACCTTCCAATGGCAGTTTGATGGTTCGATTAGTGTATGACTGGTATAGAACAGAAACTCCGGTTGAAGGTTTATCCCTCTGGGACAGACCCAATGACGGAGGGTCTGCATTAATGGCAAATTGGACTATGGTTCATGATGATGATTTTTCCAGATACCTGATCTATCTAAATGAAGGTCAATGGTCTGAACAACCAACTGTTGCTGAATTACAATCGAGAACTGCGGACGCTTCAGTTAGCCTCCATTCCAGGCTCCAAACAGAGATTACCTCGATCTCGGGACTTCCTCTTCAAGATGGTGTTGAATACTGGGCTGTTGTTGTTATTGAGTATAATGATGGACGGTTTGGAACGCCGTCCGCACAGTTTGGTCCTGCAATTCCAAGTGATGAAGTCCCCCTGCCTCCAAAATGGGCCACTGCCAAATCGGGAGATCAATTCGTAGCATTGGATGGAGAAGTATTTGCAGAATGGTCTAGATGTGATGCACTGGACCTCGCTAGCACTCGTGTTTATGCTTCAACCTCTGCAATAAGTGATGCTTTAGGTATGCAAGTGCATACAGAAATATTCCCGCAATCTGGTAATTCATCAACCCTAACATTGGAAGCGGGCAAGCCTCACTGGCTTGCATTTACTTGTGTAGATGATGCTGGTCAGGAGGACCTAGCAAATGCAACAGTCATCGGACCGGTTGTTCCAACTGGAGGTATTGATGACGGAGTGCCGCCGCCTAAATTGTTGGGGGTTTGGGCTCAAGATGTCCCTGACGACGACGGTGGACGAGTTCAGATTGGTTGGGAGAATTCTATTGCACCTGATTGCGCATTCGTGGTCGTATACATGGCTCCCGTTAACATAGAGGGAGGCGCGATCTTACCTTCTAATGTCGATGATATGGAAGAAGCCGCAACTGTTCCAGACTGTGAAACTAACATGACAATCATTGATTCGATTGGTGATGATAATCTCATAGACGGTCAAACCTATTGGATTGGGGCTGTGGCATTTGATAAATGGCTAAACGGCGACAAGGGTGATGTCACTGTTGTGGAGGTCACCCCTTATGTCAATAACAACCAAGGAAAAACCACACCAGATAGAATTTCTCAACTTAATGCGTGGGACACCCCTGACGACGATGGCACTGCAATCGATGTTGCATGGGAGCCTTCAGAGGTTGACGATTTTGACTATTACGTAATATGGGTTTCACAATATCCACTGGCTGATTTGACGAACTTCTGGGAAATTGCCGGAACAGAACCCGGAATTTGTGGCTGTATAGTTATGGATAAACAGTGGATTAACACAGATGATAGCCCTCTGGAATTAACGATTAATACAGCTCTTTACGGTGGGAATGATTTATTCACATCCATTCCTAGAAAGATCGTGCCTGATTTAGAACTACATGTTGCTGTAACTGTGCACGACATAAATGGTAATGTTCATCTTGATTCGCTTAATACTGCGACTGTAATTCCAATAGACAACATTGCTGATGTGACCCCGCCAGATAGACTTACTGGACTGAATCTTTATGACCGACCACAAGATGATGGAACTGCTGTAATGCTTGAATTCGCTTTATCTGATGCAAGTGATGTTTCTCATTATGATGTCTATGCCGCAAGCTTTGAATTCACATCAGTAGGAGAAACTGGCATGGTAAAATCTCCGATTGCAACACTCGATAGGAATCCAGAGTTACCACTTACCATCAATGAATTGTATAGAGAAATCAATGTTATCGATGGGCTGGCAGTAACGGTTGCCGTTGTTCCTGTTGACTGGTCTGGAAACGCTCACTTAGATTCATTGAGCGTTTCAACGGCGATTGCTGTAAATGATGGTTATGACAGCCTAGGTGAATACCTACCGGATGTAAGCGGCGTTGAATTGCTGTGGATAAACGAGGCAATTTTGGTTACATGGGAGCCTAGTATAAACCCAAGCGTGCAATTCTACTCAGTCTATATCAGTGACAGTGATTTCTCTAATATCAACAATGCAACCAATGTTGGAGATGTAGACAAGAGCAGTTCAAGTTCGTTCGTGATAGATAAAGACAAATTGCCCACTTTGGCAAACAACAAGTCATGGTGGGTTGGCGTCTCAGTAGGTGATGATTTGATTACAAAAGAGAAGATTTCATCTGTAAGAATAAGCCCACTTGGGACGTCTGATGATGGCGAGGAAAACAAGGATGACTCGTCTAACGATCTAGGAGAATTCCTTACAACAGAGAATATTTTGCTAGCAGGCATGATACTTACCTCTCTGATTCTACTAATACTCGTTCTAAGAGGAAAAGGAAAGAAATCCAGTCGTAAGAGTGAATGGGAACTACAAGAAGCAACTTGGGGAATCCAAGCAAGGGACGGATGGGACGATGTCGGTACCTTTGGAGGACAAGCGCCGCCCCCTTCACCACCTCCACAAGCAATTACTCCTAACCAACAATCTGAAATTTATGCCACTCAGAACGCTACCCAGCAACAGGCTGTCCAGCAACCGCAAAGATGGTCCCAGCCAAAGAAAGAAGACAAAGTAGATACATCATTCTTAGACGATCTGTTGTGATTCTATGGAGAAGGGGCCGAGAAGCGCTGTTTTTACTACTGTAAGAGCTCGCAGCGGTAAGTTATTCCATCTCGATCTTCATCTAAAACGACTATCAAAACATGCGAAGATACTTGGTATTGAAATTCCCAAATTCGAAATTCCAAGCGGATTAGATGGTTTGGTGAAGATACAAGTTGATTCCAGTGGAGTCCAATTCTCAACTAAACCATTTTATCAAGAAATTCACATGGAAGCGGAAGGAATTACTATTCCGGCTCCTAGATGGGCTAGAAAAATTATGGGAACTAAGCACGGTGACTGGGAAATATATCGAGAAATTACCTCCCAAGTTTTTGCAAAAGGCGCTGATGTAGGGTTGCTTGTTCATGATTTTTGTATTGTCGACGGAGATAGGGTTATGCCGTTAGTCCTAGATGAGGATGGGATTGTTTGGATAAGTGATGATAAGCACGGGGGCGTGGACTCAGTAACTTTTGATGTGTGCCAAAGTTCGATAGAAAGCGCTGGTTTCGTTATCAGTAAAGGTAGGTTAAATGAAAGAATTGTAGCTCGAGCAAAAGAATTCGTGTTACTGGGAACTGGAATGGGTGCTGCTCGTTTGACTGTTCTTGATGGTGTAGATATTGGAGATGGAAGCGACAATTTGCAGAAGACATGCATTGATGCACTTGGAAGTGATTGGTGGTGATTGACAGGCTTATAGATGCAAAGGGAGAAGATCGTATTCTCCTATTATCAGGTGGTCCCAAATCCCATCTTGCGAAGCGAAGTATGTTTGCCAAAGGAATGACAAAGAGACTTGTTATCACACAACCGGATATCAAACCTCAAATTTCCCATTCTCCACTAAAAGGTGAAACGATTTTACAGCATTCAAAAATACCGATGAATGCAAGTTTACAGGCTAAAACTGAAGATGGGTGGCAAGTTACGAAAATCATCAATTCTAAAACATTGGATGATTTACTAAGAACACTAATGCCTCACACACCAAAGGGCGCAGTATGGGCTGGGGCGCTTGCATATGACCTACTTCAATGGACACAACCAATAGCGTTGCAGTATCCTCCTAAAGCCGGTGAAATAATTGCTATTCTGTGGCTGGTGGAAAGTTGGCAGGAACATGATATCATTTATCCTGAGTTGCCTCCTTCAATTCAAGTTAAAGGAGAAGTTTCTTCTCATAGTGATGCCGAACATTCTGAGATAATCAAATCGATAAAAAAATCAATTACAGCTGGAGAATTATACCAACTCAATTTTGGCAGAACGTGGGAGGGCCCTTTAGGTGAAGACCCTGCAAATATTTTTCACAGACTCGCGTTGAACAACCCTTCACCATTCAGCGGTTACATAGAGGCGGCTGACTTAGGCATCGCACTGGCTTCGTCATCACCTGAAATTCTGGTTGAGACTGACGGCAGACGAATAATGACTGCCCCAATTAAAGGTACCAAACCTAGAGGTTCGGATATTGATCAAGAATCGCTTTTGAGAAGAGATTTAGTTCATGATAAAAAAGAGAGAGCTGAGCATCGAATGCTCGTCGATTTGGAAAGAAATGATTTAGGATTGGTATCTAAACCAGGGTCTGTTTTTCAATCAAGATTTGATGTTGAAGCCTATTCAAACGTCCAGCATTTGGTTTCCCAGATAACCGGAATACTTGATGAAACAAAAGATGGTATCTCTGCACTGCAAGCACTTTTCCCAGGTGGCAGTATAACTGGTTGCCCAAAGACTGTAGTATGTGCTGCTATTGACGAGTTGGAGAGGCGTCCAAGGTCGTTTTGGACTGGTTCAATGGGATGGATAGATTTGCACAGTGGAGATTCCATGTGGAATATAATGATTAGAACTCTGGAAGCGAGATTCACAACTGAGGGGTGGAGAGGAACTGTTGTCGCAGGAGGTGGCATTACTATCGAAAGTAGCCCTGAATCTGAAGTGGCTGAAGCAACATGGAAAGCAGCAGCGCTTCGGAGGGCTTGTGGTTGGTTGAAGGCAGATGAAAAGAAAATGGTCCGTGGTAACCTTGGCATATATCCTCTTTACCTTGAACATACAAGATTCGAGCCTGATCAATTATTCGACTTGAATATCGCATTCATCGATAACTTGGATTCGTTTTCTCAAAATATTATCCACGCCTTCAAATCTCTAGGATGCAAGGTTGATGTCATAGATGGTAGAGGCGAAATCCCTGAATTTACACAAGATGCCGTTGTAATTGGGCCAGGGCCTGGACGACCAGAAATTTCACCTGTTACAATGCACGCTACAACACTTGATATCCCCATTCTAGGAATATGCCTTGGCCATCAGGCAATTGGTATAGCAAATGGGATGAAACTCGTAGAGAGCCATCTAGGGCCTGTGCATGGTGTGCCCTCGAAAATAATCGCAAATGGGACTGGTTTACTATCTGAAGGTGAGCACATGATGACACGATATAATTCGCTCATTCTTCAAGGCGATTCCGAGGTTTTAGTGAGTGCAACCGATGAAACAGGCACTATTCCGATGGAAATCTGCTTTGATAATGCGTACGGTGTGCAGTTTCATCCAGAATCGATAGGCTCTCCGAATGGAATGTCAGTTTTGATAAATTTCCTAAACCGGGTAGCGCATGGTTGAAATGCAGAGATAATCTCGGACTTTCATGCCGACCTGCCGCCATTGTTATGGCGTTTACAAACGTGACCAATTTATTCACGGTAACGGCCCCAGAGCACAAGTCTGTGTCAGATGTGGTGTGGAGAAAGGTCTGGTTTCAGAGGAAGAGGTGGCATCCTTTTACACCCCATCGGTAGCAAATGCCAGATTCTCTGCTTTAGCTAGAAGGTGGTCACCTCTTATGTGGCTCTCAATCATATGGGTCTCTTGGATTGTCTTCCTCAAAGACGTCAAGCCATGGGGACTATACACGCTCATAGTATTGGGATTATTCACACTAATCGTTCCCGTATACATGCTACTTGTGTCTTCCAAGCACATGGCAGCAATGGCGCGTCTAACCCCTGATTATGAAAGACCAAAGGGCCACTGAGATTCTCAAAAGAGGTGCGATTAATGTCTGATGAGGATATCCTTGATGCAGAATTGATTGATGATGAAAATACTATTCCTGTATTTCAAAGCAAAAAAATTGGTCCAATGAGTTTACCTCAGTTAGGGGCTATTGGACTAGTCATCCTACTGCTGTCTTCTACCGTCTTGTTCAATATTTTCTCTGAGGAAGAGGTTTTGGAACCTGAAGATGTTTTCATTTCTGCTCAAGACAACACTGTGTTTGTGACTGACTCAACCGGAGCATCGATCGATGTCGAGCCTATCGACATGACCTTCTTTGCTAGTAGCGTTGGTGAAGATGCTGCAGAACCAAGTATCGGAATCACCTCTACTGGATGCGTGTTCTTCATCGCATTTGAGAAAGTAATGAGGTCCTGTGACTATGGTGGAACTTGGGAAGCAAAGCAAGACCCTGTCATGTGTTCACCTACGACAAGTGATCCTTACGGATGGGTTGACCCGATAACCGACAGGGTGTTTGGTGTACAAATGATAGGATTAGAAACATCCTGGATTTGTTGGAGTGATGATGATGGAGAAACTTGGTTAGGAAACCCTCACGATTCCGGAACCACTCCATTAAACGACCACATCAAACTCGCTTCCGGACCTTGGACTAGCGCAGGTTACGGCGCAGTAGGTCAAATAACAGGCAGCGTAATCTATGAAACAGCTGTATACTATTGTTACAACAAACTCGCTGGTATCTTCTGTTTCACGAGTTTCGATGGAGGTGCAACATTTGACACTGGTGGTCTAATTGTCGGATTAGCAACTACCAATGGTGGATTACATGGCGCTATTTCTACCGCTCCTGATGGAACTGTTTACGTTACACCGCGTGTAGCTACTCCAACAGTGATTGTATCCAAGGATAATGGATTTACTTGGTTCGAAAGAACGATGGGAGAAGATGCTGGTACGCCCAATCCCAGAAAGAATTCCGAGGTTTCAACCGATACAGATTCTAATGCATATCACCTATGGACTGGTGCTGATGAAGGTATTTATCTCGCAAGAAGTACAGATTCTGGAGAGAGTTGGGAGCAAGAAAGCCTCAGAGTAAGCCCCGCAGGAGTAATTTCTACTGCTTTCCCTCAGACCGATGCTGGAGATCCTGGAAGATTTGCTGTGACATATTTGGGAAGTGAAAATGCTTCTTTGCTTGGCGAGCCCGACTTAGATGGAAACCCATGGGATGGAAACGGCCATTATGCTCCAAACGGGGTTCACTACCACCTTTATGTTACATTCAGCCTCAATGCGTTGGATGAAGAACCAGTATTCCACACTAGGCGACTAACAACAGACCCCGTCCAGGTTGGAGCTATTTGTTTGAACAGTGGAGATTGTAGAAGTGATCAAGGAGGTTCAAACAGAAACCTACTGGACTTCAATGACTTACATATTGACAGTCAAGGAAGGGTTTTCATCGCAATAGCAGATGGATGCACCGGAGAATGTGCGACCATGGATTCTCCAACTCCTGCTGACTCCAGAGATAAGCTTGGAATGATGTTCATGCTTGATACCGGTCCAAGCCTATTTGTCGAAAATGGAATACTGCCTTCAGTCAAACCTACACAATCTCCTGAAGACCCTCAAGTGAGTAACTCGGTTCAATTACAAGCCATTAGGCAAGAAGAATAACTAGTTTCTACCCAACTTCTGATAATTACGTTCTTTTTTCTTGCGTAAAGATGGTTGATAAAGCATACTTTTCTTTTTCTTCTTGCCCATCTCATTATCTATTTCTTCTCGAAATCGTAACAATAATTTCTCTTTTGTTGCTAAATCCTTGTTTATCTTATCGACTTTTACTTCGAGGTTATTTACATGTAAGCGTAGTTCACGATGCTCATCAACATTGACGAAATCGTTAATCATAAGTTGTGTTACTGCGTTACGTAACAAGGTTGATAGGTTGTATGGTTTATTCTCTGCATTGGCTCCAGGCGTCGCCATCCAACGTTCAATTTGCTTGATTAAGTAAATTGGTAATCTTATACTCTTATTGACATATCCATGACAGCTTTGACACATGGCCAATAGGTTAGATTTGTCATTCGTACCTCCTAATGATTTCGCAACCCGATGTTGAAATCTAGTTTTCTCTAAACTCAATCTACAATTGCATCCAAAGCATTTTTGATCTTGCGAATCAATTACCTCGTTAGCCAAGACCGTTTCGATTAAGACTCCCATTTTAGCGCTCATATGGATATGCAGACGTCTTTCATTCTTCATACTTTTGTTAATGTATTGCGTTTGACTGACTTATTGCAATCTAACAATTAGCCGCAATACATTATAAGGATGATGTTCTCGGGTGAATCCCCAAGGAGGTGAGAAAAAATGGCTAAGACCAAAGAAGGCAAGATCAAAGTTTTCGTTAGACATCCAACGAAACCACACTACCGCTCTACACCAACCACATCGAAAGGTAAGTGAAAAGCAAACGCCGGCTGGGCCACGGCCCAGCTGGCAATAGTCATGTTTTGGCGTGGATTTTGATAACAGAATTATCATAACATTCGTAATCCGCACCAACTACTCTACGACTACGTCCATCCACTGCTTTAATGAATCCATCACCAAGGTCTGAATGTACTTTGTATGCCAATGCCTTAGCTTCTATTCCATTAGGAACTACAAAGGCGTCTGGGAGAATTTTCCCGTCACCATCTTTCCAACCATTTTCATCTGCAACAGGATATACAACGACATGGTCAAGGGCTTCAAACAATACCTTTGTAATTAATTGTGAAACACCCGTATTCTTTGCATCTGCAAGCTTCTGTTTCATACCAGACAAGGCCGCTAATTGGGCTGGATTCAATTTGGATTCATCGACAATCTTGAATGTTTCATCTCCAGATGAATAAGAAATCATTCCAGCAGAATCTGCTCTACGCAAGGCTAGTTCCATGTCCGCCATCGTTGGCTGAACTATGCCATTTGCCTCGATGGCGTCCCAAGGTGTTCCTTTTGCTGAATCTGCTTTGTTTGCTGCGATATGTATAGGGAATAGTTGGCGCCTAATACAGAATGCTAGATACCTAACTTTATCCTCTTGCCACATCCATGGAGTTTCTAAATCGCCCCATTTGTTTCTAAATTCATCCAACGCTTGCAGAACATGTGACAGTGATGCCCCCAGTCCTGTAAATCTCTCATGCAAGAAGGTGCTCAAACCCTTGTCACCTTCAGCCTGAACTCTGCGTGAACCACGAGACCAACCATCGTCTAGAATTCCGTAAATCCACGAATCTAATTCTTCTGTCAAAAATGATGTTTCCTCCTTTAATGCTGATTCAACATCTTCAACAGCTTTGATTGGATTACCTTCTATGTCTGTTAGACCCGCTGCATCCACTACCTGAATCAAGGCGTCACAGTTAGCCAAATCTGACAAGAAAGCATTACCTCTTCCTCGCCCATCTGCTGCCCCGGGGACTAAACCTGCCACATCGACTAGGAAAGTTGGGACAAGTCGAACATGGCCAACGCAGCTGCCAGTTCTTGGCTCACAAATACTACCCTGTCTGGGGTCATCAACGCTAACTGATTCTAAGCGGCCATCCGCTTCAAGTCGCTCTCGCAGGTCCTTACATGGACAAGGCATGGACGCTGCAATGAATGCAACTCCTACATTCGCCTCGATAGTGCAGAATGGGTAGTTTGCTATATCCACCTTTGCAAGAGTTGCTGCGCTGAAAAAAGTAGATTTGCCAACGTTTGGCTTGCCTACCAAACCTATTCGCATTGAATCACGCCTGATTTATTCTCTCAATAATATCGGCTTTTGTCCCGCTGTGTGGTAGATCCATAGATTTAGCCAAATTCACTAATTCTTGTTTCTTCATCTTTTTGAGATCTGCTTGTGTTGGTTTTTCAACATCGACTTCCTTAGCGTCTTCGTCTGATGATTCGTCACCGTCACTATCTGAAGCCTCCACAACCTCTGATTCTCCTTCGTCAGGTGACTCAGGTTGTTCAACAACCTCCTCTGTTGATTCGGTCTCAGTTACCTCAGGTTCAGCATCTTCAGAAACATATGGAACGAACTCAATATCCAAAGCTGTTCTGATCTTCAGAAGTGCTATATCTAATTCTGGAAGGTTGATTTTACCATCTGAATTAATGTCCATTATCTGAACTAACTTAGCGACCTCATATGGTGGTAAGTCTGCAACCTTGCCAACTAGTAGAGCATTCGCAAACTCAAGTTCATCGATTTCTCCCGATTCGTCTACATCTGCCCAAGCAAAGAATTGTGCTGTTGTTGTTCCTCTTGCACAAAGCCACCTTGTCAAAGCTACTAAGTCTGGATCAAATTCTGATTTTGGTTCCTCTTTATTGTCAGATGGATACTCATCGATCTCGTCATTATGCAGATCTGAAGATACCTCGATGATTGTAGAACCACTGGAGCCCTCTTCATCTGACTCACCAATTATCAACTCTGTGTCAATACCAACACCTCGGCCAAATAGAGCTCTTATCGAAGTTGTTCCCTCTACAAGACTGTAAGTTGAAATATCGCTTTCTCCAGTATATGAGGCAGATGCGTTATCACCCGACATCAGAGTTTTTACTACTACATTTCCAGTCATGAGATACCCCAGAACTAGCCCGTAGAATGCGAACGCTCCTGTTAGCGCAAATCCAGTAATATTGGTCGCTAGAACTTCGTTTTCTTCAACCAAATCAATAACAGCGACATTTACCTCGAGCAAACTATTTTCGGTCCAATCATACATCAAGAATAGAATTGTTGAGAGTAATCCACCAAAAATCACAAGCCAGGAAGCGGTTCCTGCGGATCCCTTCAATGTCTTATTTGCAGCCAATGGGTAAGAATGGAATAAAGCAGCCATGGCGAATAAACCTCCAACAGTGTAGAAGTATGCCATATTCGAAGAATCTGCTACGTTTGACAAACTGCCATCTCCAATCATTACATTCAATCCTGTAAAGTATGAGAGGATTGCAAATACAGGGAGAAGAATTGCTGCCCCTGCTGCTGCTGTTGCTCCAGGACTTGCGATGACGGCGCTTGCATTCCCACGCATTGTAGCAATCATGTTTGTAGATGCTGCAAATATTGGCATCAGACCGACTGTTACAAGTATCGCTCCAACCGATTCAGTAAGATTGTCAGCGTGTCCGGACTCTGTCAAAAAGAATGGAGGGATTGTAACAAACAGGAGTAGCATCGACGCTTTTGTTAGACTTCCAGACCATATTGGCATTCCCGTAACGTGAGATATAACGTGGTATCCGACGGCAAACATAAGAGCTAATGGGACCCATCCGATAGAGATTATTTGACCAATCCATACTGTTTCTGTTAATCCAAACAATTCTCCAACAGCAACAGATACTCTGCTGAATAATAGGCTTACTAAAGCAAGAATTAGGAACCATGAAGGGACAGAAATTGGTGCATCTCCTCTATTTCCTAAGGTGATAAGTGAATTGACCAAGAGACTTAACACTAGTAGAGCTGATATCAATCCATAAAGTGCCATTTGGGTTGCTCCATATGTCAAAATATCCCAATGGTCCAGAGCGGACAATACAAGTCCAACCAATGCTTGTGCTGTCCAAGCGATTGCGATTAAAGATGCATTTGCTTCACTTGCTAAATTAGAACCACTTGTCCTTGTGTGAGCAACAAAGGCACCACCTAACAAAATTGCAAACAGAGCAGTAGTCATTGCAACTTCGTTGAAGTAGGCTAATGCGCTACCGTCATCATAAGACCATCCAACATTTGAGAGAGAGTCCAATGCCGATGGATCATAACTATGCCATGCAGCAAGGAAGCCTCCTACTGATGCGATTACGAACCAAAACACGCCTGTTTGCATCCAGGTTTTTGCCCCACATCCCTCTTTTTCTTGGAATAGGTCTGTTGCTGGCCCTGAAGCTTTAGTCAGTAGGAACATTCCTAATTGCCTTAATGGGCTTGTCATACCGCCGAATCCTCTTTGGATATAATGCGTGAATAATAAAAACGTAACAAGAAGTATTCCAGATGTAGTAAATGCGCCCGACATCTTCACCACTTCCTAATCAGAGAGTACTCCTCCAATGATGTTTGATATTATCATTCCAATTCCAACAAGTATTCCGATTAGATAATACCAGATTCCCGAACCACCAAGATTATCCATAAATGGAACTATTTGACCAATGACTGGTATATTGTCCCAACCAAATATGTTTGAAAACATTGCAATCATACCGACTAATCCAACAATCATAATGACCATTATGACTCTAGATGCTGAGGGTTCTGCTACACCTTCTGATACATCTGGAAGAATAGTGTTGTTAGCCATATTACCACCACTAACCCATAGGGGTTAGATAATCCACCTGTGATGTAGTGATAAACATTCACCACCATAATTTCATGGAGAGCGTAGAAGATTCAGAATGTCGCCTCTTCTGCTCTTACCGGAACCTAATGGAATTGGCATTGATTTATCCAGTCGAATTTCACATTCCCAGACTCGTTTACATTCACATTCTAGACCATCCAATTCGTGAATATCTCCACTTACCGAATAACGCTCGATGGCCGCTACAACATCTGCATCGCATTTGCCGCAGTTATGTGCTCCTCGAACCTTACCACCTGCCGTTGGATGAATTATCAATCTACAAACCTGGTCTTCTGCTCCGTTACCGGAGTTAGTCGGATGAATGTCGTAGTGAACATCATGAATAAGTTGGACCAATGACCAAAGCCATGGAGGTCTATACTCGTTTGCTCTGAACAATCTATCGATTACTGTGCCCCTTTGTATATTCATTGGATTTACACTAATTTCGTCACTTCTCTCAGCAACGTCTCTAATCCATTTTGCTCCGTGGACCAATGCATCGCCCTCTGACATGAATGGTGGTTTGAACATTAGGTATGTTTTAATTCGTAAATTAAATTCTGCCAAGTTTTCTACTGCCTTATCCCAACTGCGTACACTGAATCCCTTATTCACATGGAATCTCAAAACCTCATCGTCATAAGCTTCAAGGCCGATAGCGACTGAAAACTTTGGATTTATTTTCGTGGCCCACTCTAGTTTGGCTTTTGTCAATTGCTCAGTTCTGCTCTCGACCACCAATTCTTTACCCATCTCGTGACATTCTCGCAAAACTCTCTCTTGAAAATCCAGAGGTATCTCTCTATCCTCAAGCAAACTTCCTGAAGTGTAAACTTTGACCATACCCATCGAGTCAAGATCATCGAATCTTGCCAAGGATTTCTCCCATTGCGCATGCAAATCTTCGCTGGTAACATCATCCCTTGTGTCATTAAAATAACCGCAGAATGTGCAACCACTAGACCACCACCAGTGGCATCCTTTGGTTCGAAGTATCACAGTCAAGGCGGTAGTGGGTGTCCCATCTGCCAAAGTTTCAGGGGTGTAGTAAACAGTAGCTGGGTGCTTAGCATCCCAAGAGTATTTTTTCTCTTGTGCCCATGAAGTATTTGCTGGTGCTTTGACCAAGTGGTGAATGCGAGATGGCCGCTTTTGCGACACCCCTAACATGGTCAATTTCCCTTCAGCCATGGTGAACCGTCCAGTATCTGTCGTTTGAAACCTACTCAATTTAATGATTTAGTAAAGAAATCTATCAATCGCCTCTCATATTCGGATGTGTGTGTTAACATGAGTGTTATGTGCTCATCACTCTCCACACCCTCTCCTATGTCGTAACGCATGACTGAATCTTCAAACCAATAGTCGATTTTACTCTCATTTCCATGCTCCATGGCTTCATCAAGCATTTTCTCGCTGTGATGTAATCTTACTCTCTTATCCTGATTACCATGAACAATATACATGTGGCGCTCTCCAATTTCAGTCCCCGCTTCCAGAGGATAATATTGGATTAGATTTTGGTTAGCAATTACCTTTCCAGCAAAAATTCCAGCACCCCCTAAAAATGTAGGATAGCCTTGGAATTCTAACTCCTCGACGACTATATCTCCCATATCCGAGTATACCGAATCAAGCCATACCGACTGCATTCTGTCATCCTTAGTGAATGCTATAGCTGCCGTCCCAGCTCCCATTGAATTTCCAAATATTCCTATTTTTTCTGGAATTGCCTGATGTTCTTCAATCAACCAGTCAAATACAGAGATTACGTCAGACCATTCATCTTGGCCACCTGATACTCTATCATCATCAATTGATGATTCGCCGTGATCTCTTAAATCAAAAACTACCACATTAAAACCTGCATTGGCAAGCATTCCCGAAGGGAGTAACAAGGCCGCATCTGCTTTACATCCTCTGATGCCATGAACGAATATTACCCAGGGCGCAGATACATTCTGTTTGTGGAACCAAGCTGATAATTGAAGATTATCTTGTTTGTTTTCGATGGTTGCTGATTCGAAAAAGTCCCACCAATACGCTGAGAGATTATTCATTATTTCCTCTGATATATTTTCGTTAGAAAGCGATTCATTCAGAGGGACCTCCCCTCTGAGTGGAGCAAATTGAGTTGGTGTATTCTGGTCGAAATTGCCCCAGCAATCGGTATTAGTGTAAGCCACTCCATTGTAAACAATAGAACCTGCAAAATAATACCCAAACGGAAGTAGTGCTACCAGCATAAGAGCTAGTGGGAATATTTCTTTTTTCACTCCCCATCAACCCCTCGATAGAGTATGCTTGAACCTGCTTTTACAAACTCTCCCTTTGGGTAATCTGCTCTACCTTCCTCTGCTCCTATGACACACGGAGTAAATTTGGAAGCTGGGACTCTTACGTCGACCCTACTGCCTAATCGAATCATTCCGAATCTTTCCCCTCTACGAAGGTCATCGCCCTCACCTTTCCATGGGATGATTGTCCTCGCAAGCGCTCCCGATATTTGCATTACTTCAACAATTAAACCATCAACACGCTCAAACAAGGTCCTGACCCGCTCGTTGTATTCGCTTTCTTTACGAAAAGCTGGTAGAAATGGCCCTCTGCGCATCCCTTTACCAGTCCTGTGTTCCATCCTAGTAATTTTACCCTCAATTGGGGAGCGGTTGACGTGAACATCTAGAGGAGACATAAATACTGCAATTCGCCAAACATCGTCATCTGATTCATCTCCTTCTGGAACTGCTTCAAACCTTTGTTCGGTTGAGAATTTAAGAGGCTCCTCACAACTTTCAGGAAACCAGGTGCCTGTGTGTTCATCCTCTTCCACGTTACCAAGTTCATCCTTTGAAGGTCTGCGCCCTGTTGCTCTCTCTCTTTTTACAAACATTACATGACCATCTGCTGGAGATACTACAATTCCTTTATCCTTTGGAATTGGTCTATCTGGATCTCTCCAAAAGTTGGCAAAAAATGCCGATATCATCAGCATCAAAATGCCCATTGTCGGGGCGATTCCAAACAATGGATTTACGAACCATCCAACTAATATGAATCCAATTCCCATCAAACCAGGAGTAATGACAGGCAGGTGACCGCCTCTAGCGATTAAGGCCAAATGGCTCACCTACTGGTTACCTTGCGAATCTGAAGTATTTCTCCAGACTACTTCTGGCTCACGATCATTATCTGACTGTTCTTCAGAATCTGATTGTGACTCTTGTGAGACTTCTTCAGAGGGTGTTTCCTCTGATGGCTCCTCAACTGGAGCATCCTTTGCGACGAAGTCTGAGGCAGCAGCACCTAACTCTGATCCTTTGAGATATCTGTTGCCATCCATGTCGTAAGATTTTGCAAATTCAATGAATGCATCCCTATCAGTGATGCCATTCTTTTCCATTACTCCTGTCAGGACTTGCTCAGACCAGTTCCATTCTTCCTCTTCAGATTCTGCTGATTCAACCGCAGCCTCATCTTCTGAGGATTTCTCTTCAGATTCTGTGGAGTCAATTTCAGTAGCTTCCTCAATTGTCATTTCAGCAGCTCTTGCTTCAACCATTTCATCCATTCTTTCTGCTATTGCACGACCCATGTGCTGAGATTGGCGTTCTGCTTCTGCCGCTGCTTCAATCATTTCATATCGGCGCTTAATTGCCTTGTTCAAATCTTCAAACAATGACATGTGATCCATATACCATTCGTCTCTGGTTTGCAGTTCAACTACTGCAAGACGTAGATCGTTGTCCAACTCTTCTGCTATCGAGAACACCTTTCCAAGCCTGTCCTTTTCTCGAGTGAATTTTTCTTCCATCTTTCGCAATTCAGGTTCCAGGTGTTCTACCTGCTTTCCTGCCTTGCCTGCACGCATTTCTAACTCTCTAATCCTAGCATCTTTTTCTGTTAGCAATGCCTCAAGACTCTCTTTTTCGATTTCTCTTTCAACAATTTCCTTCTCTAGAACTTCGACCTCTGCCTTTGTATCTCTTAGTTCAGCCTCTTGCTGTTCGTAAGCAGCATACAGTTTTAGCAGCCTGTCAGTTTCTTCCTCAAGTTTCTCTGTGAGTTCCTTGATTTGAGTTTCTGGAGTGATGGTTCCACCTTCGGACATTTTCTCACCTGAGGCTACGCCTCTCTTATACGCGAAATTAGACATACATATCAAGCCGACGCATCATTAGAGCCTGAATTAGGCGTATGAGGACACTCATACAGCGTCGGTGGCAGAAACTAGTTCTCGAGCAATACTTACTTCGCCCATTGAATGTCCTGCATCTGGAACAATGACTAATTGGCTTTGAGGTAGCGCTTTGTGCAACTCCCATGCACTTCTTGCGGGACAGACAACATCATATCTGCCCTGAACAATAATTGTTGGAATATCGGAAATTATTGAGGTATTATTCAAAATATGTCCTTCTTCTACAAAAATTGCGTTGATAAAATAATGACATTCTATTCTTGCAAATGCTACTGCGAAATCAAGGTCTTCGGCCTTCTCTAAATACTCAGAATCTGGAAATAACCTACTTGTTGCCATTTCCCATCTAGTCCATTCCTTAGCAGCCGCTCTGCGAGTTTCTACATCATTGCTCGTCAATCTCGAATAATATGCTTGTATAAGATTGCCTTGTTCAGAGATTGGTATGTGGTCCCTGTATGGCTCAAATGCGTCTGGGAAAATGTGGCTAGCTCCATCTTGGTAAAACCAGTACAGTTCACTTTTACGGCACATAAATATCCCTCGCAGGATTAGAGATTGTACACGGTCTGGATGTTTCTGAGCATAAATTAACGACAATGTAGAGCCCCAAGACCCGCCAAAAACATGCCACTTTTCTATTCCAAAAAACTCCCTAAGCTTTTCTAAATCAGATACTGATGCGTGTGTGTTATTGTCTTCCAATTCTGCATGAGGTGTTGACTTACCACAACCCCTCTGGTCGAATTGGATTATGTCAAATTTTTGAGGATCGAAATACCTTCGATATTCTGGCTGACTTCCACCGCCAGGTCCTCCATGGATGACAATTACGGGATGTCCAGACCTGTTCCCCGACCTCTCCCAAGCGATGGTATGGAGTTCTGTCACCTTCAGAAATCCAGTGGTATGTGGTTCAATTTTGGGGTAAAGTACGTCTTCAATACTAGATAATTGTGTTTCCATGAACTATGCACCCAACATAGGGTATTGTTATTTTCTATAAACATACGATTTATTGGATTGGATGTTTTAGGTTACAAAATGGCAGGTACGCACGCTACTGACGTGTTCTCAAAATGGGCATTGATGGGCAAGGATGAAGGAATGGAAAAGGGCCATTACCCCTCAGTAAAAGCGATGTTAGACATAGCATTACGATATGTAAAAACAGAATTTACTGCCATAGATTTGGGCTGCGGTAACGGCTGGGTTGTCCGACTTTTGAATGACTTGGGCGCTAGGTCAGCAGAAGGAGTTGACGGTTCTATTGAGATGATAAAAAAAGCAACTGCGATTGATCCTAGTGGAAATTATACACATGGACTACTGCCTGATTGGCAACCCCGAACAAGGTTTGACCTAGTGCACTCCATGGAATTCTTGTATTATCTAGAGAATCCTGAAAATATGCTCAAAAAAATTCGCAGTGAGTGGTTGCAAGAGAACGGGATTTTAGTCGCTGGTGTTGATCATTATTTGGAAAATGAGGAATCTCTTTCTTGGCCAGAACATGTAGGAGTTCATATGACTACAATGTCAATCGCTGAATGGAAAAATGCAATGCATAATGCAGGTTTTGTGGACGTAGAAATTCACCAGGTAGCTGCAAAGGGAGAATTTCCAGGAACGTTAGTCATGATTGGTCGGAATCCGTTAGGCTGATGGTCCCCTCAAAGAATACACAGGCCTCGCAATTTCCCGGATTTGAACACGGTGGGGCAGGATGGTTATCATCAACTGCTGAAATGTAGCCCATCCATGATATCAATTCATCCAAGTCTGATTTTGCTTTCTTGAAGTCCTCATCATTCATTCTCACCATTCGACCCGATGCTGCAATTAGAATAGCGGGCGGCAAAATTTCTCTTCTGAGGTGCTCTGGCTTCCTTTCTTCGTTAGCTTCCAAAGCTAAACAATACAAGGTTAATTGTAGTCTATGCTTAGTAAGAATTTCAATTTCTGAATCGGTTTTTGCATATGGAGATTCAATACCAATACCTGTCTGCAATTCATGCCCATCTGCTGGATTATCCGGATTAAATGCTGACAAACATCCTCTCGTTTTAGCATCTACAACCTGAAGGTAAGATTTGCCATCATCACCTTTGAGAGCTAATACTAAGTCTGCCCTACCATCAAATATCGAATGTACTTGGGTTATGTTTGTTGTGGGAACGCTTCCCCTTGGTGTCCACTTTTGACGAGTGATCTCCTTTGCTGAGGAATGTACAAAATTGAATGGTAACTCTGTCCTCAGTCCTTCTAAAATCATCCCGTCGAATTTCGCTCCTTTTGTCAATTTACCCAATATACCATCATCAACTAACTGTGCTAGATGAAGCATTCTCGATTTAACCCTATCAACTAACTTTGGTTCACTAAAGGATGATTGTGCCAATACCTCATCAAGCGTTTTCTCGTCTTGCAAATTATTGGCCTGTGTGTCGGTCCAGGTACTATCAAGGTCTGGACTGCCAATGCCAGGATTTGCCAAACCTATTTCCAGCAACCTGTGAAACAGAGATCCAAATTCAGTTGCTGAAGGCCAATAAGATTCGCTACTTTTCAGTGGAATTAGATTAAGAGGTTCTGAACGCCAATTCATACGCATAGATAGCCAATGCCGTCTTTTGCATTTCCATGCTGCATCCAATGAATGTGATGGGAAATTTACTTCATGCTTAGTCGATTTTATGCTCAATTTTGGTTGAACATAAGAAGCATTTTCAAGTATCTCTAGACGATTTTTCCACCTGGATAACGGTGAGTTTTGCGTTACTGAATCGAAGCACGACGGATGATGGAAAACTGCAATTCCTTCAACACAGTCCTTTGGTAATAAACCACCCGTCAACAGTGAACTAGGTTCAATACTCAATGTTTTTTCAGCCTGATCTAGCCCTCCCTGTGACCAAACGCATCCTGTATTTCCCGCTTCTATTGATGCGTGTGCCAACCCGTCTAGAAGCATATATCCCATGTTGTCTTTTCCTTCTTTTCTATGCAAGTTTAGGACTCCATCTGGACCTATCTTTACTCCCTTTTCAGGAGATCCTACGAGAATAAGCCTATCTCTAGCTCTGGTTAAAGCAACATAAAATTGCCTTCTTCTCTCTGCTAATCTTTGACCTTCGTCCATCATTGATGCCAGGGTCCAAAGACCACTCTCAGGTTTTTTCGCGCCTCTCCATGGGTGGATTCTCGCAGCAATCATTTCTGGTGTTACTAGAACATTATCTTTAGAGGATAAACTTGTATCCCTAGTTCCGATATTAAAAATATCATATAATACAAGTATAGGTGATTCCAATCCCTTCGATGCATGTATTGTCATCACCTTGACAGCCCCACTAGTTCCGCCTGATGTACTTTGAGGACCGTCCAAACCAAGGTCCTCTAGATCTCTGAGCCTAAGGTGTGTAAGTGCTGCATCTCCTCCTTCTTTTTGCAGAATATTTTGGAATAAAGATAACCAATTATCAACATCTTGTCTGTCCCCTTCTCTTGGATATGTCCGCAGTAAATCAGAATGATCGACTATCATGTTCAAACAGCCCAAAATATTGTTATCACTGACTAATTTACTTGCCCTAGATAACAGTGATGATAATTCAGGAGTAGGTGCAATCTTAGATAATTCTTCTATCTGATTTCCGCTGCTATTTGATAAGAAATTGTGTAACGTTGAATCATCGAGGCCTACTATACAAGATTCCCCAACCTCTAGGGCGGCTGCTTTGTCATTAGGATTGCAAGCTAACCGAAGAATTGACATTAATGGCCGGACAGCCGGCCTTTCCAAGAGTGTGCCCTGCTTGTCAGCAATAGCGGGGATACCGTGTTCCTCCAGCACTTCTAAGATGGAAGGAATCCTACTACGAGAAGATACGAGAATCATCACATCTTCCGGCATTATTTTGTGCCCAGGATTAGAGACTCCGACCCATGACTCATTTCCAAAGTCCCGAACTCGTGCTTCCCGGTTTGAGAATAATGATACTAACCTTTTAGCCAATAATTGATTCGCAAGATCTCTATTTGTTGACTCTGGATTTTCAAACGTATTTATTGCAATGTTGAGGTCCTCGGGAAGTTCTGATGTTTCCTCTCTGCAAGGAATAATCCATTCAATTTTTGACTCTCTATCTGATTTTCTACCCGATAATAAGTCCTGAGATTCAGCATGCCATGGTCCGGGTAACATATGGTGACGGGCTGAAAACGTATCTTGGAAAATGTAATTCATCGTGTTTAGCAAGCGAGGTAACGTTCTGTGATTTGTCTTCATTTCGATGTGGCCTTGGGACCTTCTTTGAATGGAAGTAGAATCGATTTTCTCATCATTATCGCCCTCAACAAATGAAACCCATTCATCTCTTCTTGCATCGTCAGTCAACAATTGTGATGACTGAACAAATCCTGTTGATGCACCTTTGCTACCAGGAATTGGCCTAGGATCTCTAGCACTATGGGATTTTTTCAAATCGTCAAGTCGGTGCTCCATTGCTGATTCGTCATTATTGATTTGACAAATGATGTCCACAGCTCTTCTCATAACTGTTAATTCAGCTTGTCTAAATCGATAAATCGATTGTTTCATATCCCCAACAATGCAAACCGTAGGATCCCATTCTCCCGCTGGAGGCCTAAGCTCACCCTTCTCCAAGTAACGTCGTCCCCACAACCTTGCTAGAAGTCTGAAATGCTGTGGGTTAGTATCTTGATATTCATCGATTATGAAGGCTCGATATGACCTTCTCAACTGCCTTAGCAGCGTTATCCTTCGCATTAAATCCGCATGAACCTCTGTATCTTTTTTACACGCAGAAATCGCTCTGTGTAGGTGGTCATCCAACCAGGGTTTTTCACCCATCGAGTCGAGTGCATTAACAACTGTTTGTGGATACCAAGTTCTGCAAACAGAAGGACACCTAGTAAGGAGTAAATCTTCAGCATACCTATGCATATCATCAAAGTCTGAAACTCCCTCTGTCTTCTTCAAGTATGTGAGTATATCTTGAACCCCATTGTTTACAGTAAATAGATCTTGGATTACTTCAATCTCCAATTCTGTATCCAATCTCATTAATTTTGATGGTGGTAATTGAGGTAATTCGGTTGGTAAGCGAGGAGGATGTGCTTGTTGCCCGTCGATTGGAGTTGGTTCGCTAATTACTGGATTAAGTAAGAAAGACGCCTTTCCTAAACTTCGCAATAGGTATCCATCCGGTGTGTTCATCAGTTCTCTTATATCCTGAGAAATTGATTCAGCCTTTGTAGTAATAATTTCCTTGACATCATCCGACATGGCTTTATTTGCTGTTTTAGAAAGTAATCCAGACGGCCACCCTTGTGAATTTGGTGGAGAGGACCTATACAGAGGCTTGCAGTTAATCTTGTTTAGATTTGAAGCGGATGCTATCGCATGTGAGACCAACCATATCCATTGCAATTTCCATATCTCATTATCCGAATTATAGTTACAGAGGTGTTGAACATATCTAAACCTCGTCATCCCAGTTATGTCATCAGCACCAGTCACAAAATGAGACCCGCCGTCCAACCAATTTTCAACCCATTTTTCAATATTTGAACGGAAGTTTTCATACCAATCTGTAAGGATGTTTTCAGTTGGATCTATGAACAAGTTATCCAAATTATCGGGTTTGATATTTGTACCCCGGTTTCCCATTGACTTCGAGGCTTCATCTACGAATAGTGACCTTTTCATCAAACCTCGAACAACAATTGCAGATGAGCTTTGGCCCCCCAACCTAACAGATAGTCGATTCCTTGCATTCAGGAATTCGTCTAAATCTCCACTCATACCAACCTCAATCGCATCTGTACCTCTCTGAAGTCTCCATGCTGTGCGAATGGCTTCCTCTCGCAATAGAATTGAATCTTCCTCGCTAATCTGTTCTCCACTCGGATTCTCACTGACTAATCCCAACCATGGAGAAACTATCGAGGATAAGAATGAGTCAATGGTAGAAATTGGGGCATCTTCCATCAATGAGAGGAGCATTTCAACATCTCCCTGTTCGGTTATTCTTGGGTCATGATATCCTTGAGTGTCTGACTTTTTTGGAGGAGATGCGCGAAGGGAGGAGATAAGTTTGCGAATTCTGCCTTTTAATTCAGCAGCGGCCTTCTTAGTAAATGTGATAGCGACTGTTTCCGTTGGTAATAGTCCTTGCCAATCTCTTAAATCGGTTCTCTCTCTAGCTGGACAACGAAGTGCTCCCATGCCCTTTTGGGGAATTGTTGCACCGGATGGAAGTAATCGTGTAGCTCTCTGGTTTTGAGAAAGAATATGCTGTACATACCTATGTGCCATTACGGTTGTTTTTCCTGTTCCTGCACCTGCATCTAATGCAATGTGTCTATCAATGTCCAAGCCTAGCCTCTGAGAGTTGTTGAACTGCATCAGTAACCACCTCCATCGAACAACTTGCACCTTTCTAAAGTCTTGCAATTACAAGGTATTTTACCTGCTTCAGCGTTTTCGATTACTCTTACAGCGGTGGTTATACGCTCTCGCATCCAAGCTCTAAATGGATTTGATGATGGAGATTCGGTTTCTCCTGGCCGCCGATATTGGTTAGCTAGGTATTGAGTAGTTATCCCAACATTTGAATCCTCAAGAATATCAATGAATTCTGGGTCAATCTCCATCCACGGTTTAGTGTTAGAACCGACTTGTGTTACACCTACGCCTACAACTCTATGACCGGGATTGCCAATCTCCCAAGCCCTCGCATAAAGCGCCAACTGTAACTCATCAAATAGTCCCTTTATGTGGCGTTTATCCCTATTGTCATCTTTAGTCCCGTCCATCGATTTTATGTCTCGAATTACGACTAGTTTGCTTGTAGGTATGTCCTCTCCAATGTCAATGTCCAAGGGAACTAATTCAGCATCTTCTTGATAATCATAATCGATTATTAATTGATCAACCCTATCAATGAATCCAGATAGTCTGAAGCTTCTTTGTTTGGTTTTTAATTCGGGGGAAGATGGTAAGATTATTTCGACATAGGTTTTACCGTGCTTAGACAACTCCCATTCGCTTGCAATTGGTGCGCACCCAGACATTTCATAGTCGGATTCAATCATCCTACCTAAGCGTCCACCAACAGGTATTGATGATTCGTTGCCCAACCAATCATTCCACATTTCTGGGGAGACTCCTATTAGGTCTCTACAACGATGCGCAGAGACTCCGTCCAATCGTTTCATCCAAGGAGCTTTTTCGACCAATGATGTCAAAACTATATTCCAGGCATCCTCAACATTTTTGATTGGACCCTCTGTGAGTCTAACAGGGATTTCAACCGGTGTTTTTCCTTCCAAACCATGAGCTCTTAGAACGGCTTCTTCCATTTGGTGGACAATATTTCCTCTAGCATTTGCGGCTAAATCCTCTGGGATTTTCTCGTCCTGTTTTAGCCTGAGATGATTCTCAAACCAAGCTTTCCGTGGACAAAACAGCCAAGCTTGAAGCCTACTCTGCGACCATACTTTGGGTAAATTCAAGTCGATTCCTGATATTCCAATTCTGTCGTCTAATCTTTTCAAGCCAGTAGATGGGGGTATTATTGGTCTAGGGTCCTGACCAAGAATTATTTTCCTATCAATAACTTCTCCTAAATGTGGCCAGCTTGACGAGGTTCTTGCTTCGGGTACTACCTTTTTGTTCGGAGTCAGTGTATAGTCATGTGATCTAATCATACTGCTTGCATTTGAAAATGGATATGTCTCTCCAACTTCGAATGATGATATACTCGACCTTCGCTTATACTGATCAGTGGTTATCTCATTTTTAGCTGCCTGAAGCAGTGTGTCACTACTGAGAGGAGGAGAGATTATCTCTCGGTTTTCTATTATGGCTAGACCTGCTCTTTGTGAATCGTCCCTTGGCAAAATACCGCTCCTTTGAGTGCTTACTCCATCTGCTAACATTTCCATAGAACTGACTCTGTGAACCAACCTTAGACCTAGGTTAGGAATAGTTTTCCAAACCCACGCCCTATCTGGATTGTCTGGATGCCAATTAAGAGGGTCTAATTGAGAAGGAGGTTGTTCAAAATCTATGTCACTATCTTCTGTTTGGACAGTGGTAAACCATTCTTCGAGCGGCCCTGATTTTTCACTGCCCTCTTCTAGGCTCGAATCTAAAATTATAATGCTGTTTGCACTATTGAGTAAATGCCTAAGTTGATGCCGGCCTTGCCTTAATTTTTCATCAGGACGGTTAATTCCAAGTTTCATTCTCGCTGATTCATCTAACCATGGAATTTGTTGAGGCTTCATCGACCAGAATTGTGAACCTAGCCTTGCAAGGATGAGAAGATCACTTGTAACTCCAAGGGCTTGTTCGGGACTAAGAATTTGCAGATTAGTATCCATTCCTCTTCTTGATGGAATGCTTGTTCTCTTGGCTACATTCTCAATCATATCAAGGAAATCGTTACTGTCGAATTGTAAACCAACATGGGTGGTTAGCCTTGTAATTGATTCTACAAGATATTGCAATCCCGGAATCGAATGGGATTCCGTAGTTACTTTTTGAGACAAAGAGTTCCAATCAATCTGCTCTAATAGAGTATTAAACCATGAAATGGCGCTTTGTGATACCTCGGGAAGTGGTAACTCTTTGCCACTAATGCATCCTACGCTACTTTCCAAGGCCACTTCTTTATCATGTTCAGATAAAATCGGAGACATCCATCTAGCCATAGATGCTATCCACCACTGACTTTCTTCCAAAGCCTTTGATTCCTTCTCGTCACCAACGAATCTCGGTCTTGCATTAGCTAAAGTTCGAAGCCATCTACCCAATGCACCTTTACCCCCTAAAACGTGAAAACTTCTAGCAATTTCTGAGAGGGCCTTAGGATGCAATTTTGGAGACCACGATTCATTTTCTGGGTGCGGGATATCGAATACTTTCCACCGCATAGGAAGGCCCACTTGTTGGCTCAAATCTCTCATTTTCGTAAGAGACCATGCCTCCTCTCCTCTAGAGATTGCAATAATNGATAATAGTCTAGACACAGCCGGCGTGGCCAAAATATTGCGNGGCTCTCCTNTCAGTCTTGTAGTNAATTGCTCNAGATAAGGAGATAGTTTCGCCTTTAGNCCATCAGGGTCTCCNTCAACTATCAATACCTCGCTGTCTACGCTANGGATAATTTCTCCCAAAGCNGAGTAGTAATGTGAATCAGATTCAAGCATTATATGATGCAATTTACTCACTGAATTGGGTGATTTCCAGCCATGGCTGATTTCTGGAACCCACACTTCATGCTTTGGAAGCCAAGCCGGCAAGTTTGAATTTTTACGAACGGGATGAATATCTTCAATGTATTCACCATGAAATCCCAACCTGTGTGAACCCGGATTGACTAGTTGATGAAAGTTCACAATCTGGCTAATTCTATTCAATATACCAAGCTCAATCTCGCTCAAATTACTTGAGTGATCTAGCATTATGATTCCTTCGATATCTCGCAGTGTGAACGGAATTGTGGATAGGTTCTCCAGATTTTCGTAAACAACCCTATTTCTTCTAGCGGGATGAGTCACTCCGAGTCTTTGTTCGAGGTTTTTGATTACGATGTCACAGGTCATTGCTCCTGGATCGTCTTCCCATTGTTTTGGATTTATTAACGAAATAAGGTGACGATGTAGAGACAAAATTCTAGTGGATTTTGAACGGTTCCATTTGTAATTTGGATTTGGCTGAATCAACGGAAATCCAAAATCTTCAGCGTGAGACTGTAAAGCCCGATGAGTTAATTCAAAAGTCACTCCATCGTCTTCCATTGTAGAGGGTAGTCTGAGGTCTATGTGCAAAGTAGATATCAGTCTCTGAATTGTGACGTGATGAGAAGAGTCTACTATACCTGTTTTCATACTAGAATGTAATTTATTTATTCCTTGCTTTCTAGCCCCTTCCGTTGGATAGATTACCATTATTCTTCGGCCTGATAATATACCCTCTGTAAGCCAGTCTGGCATTCCAATCCCAGGTTCAACAGCTTCCATTGACAGCATTGGACTTGTCAATATAGCCTCACCAATCATTGAAATCACTCACCTATGAAAGGTTGTAGAAGTGGTGGTTCTTTAACCCACGCTAGATGCTTTGAGGGAAATAATTGAAAATATATGCTATTTATGATTAAATATGCGTATCAGAGTTTGGCTTGTGATGACTTTGTTTTTGTGCTCTAGTTTGTCTTATGTTAGCGCTGGAGATCCCGAAAAACTAGAAGATGTTGGTGCTGTATTTGGAGGAGCGCATGTTAATGCAAATGAGTCTGGAAACTTCTCTATGGCCTTTAGTGAAATGCCAGCAATCGTTGAGGATTATACCGCAACTTGGTGTGAGAATTGTGTTGATGTCGAACATGCATTGAACGACGTTGAAGAAACCAATAATATGCAACAATATCACTTTCACAGATTCATTGGCGAATCAGAGGACCCACTCGGCTCTGAAGAGGGAGACGAAAGATGGGAGGATAGATACCAAATGCGGCTCCCTCCAACAGTAGTATTCAATGGAACAATAAAGCAATCTGGGAGTGTTCCTGCCAGTGAAAGTCTGCAAACTGATTACAATGAAAATCTAGCCAATTCATTGCAAATAGGAGTTGAAAGTAGTTCTCTTACTTACTCTATTCAAGCAAACAACACAAATCCAGTAGTAACATGGAATCTAGTAATAGATTCTAGCACTTTGCCAGATAATAGTAGTGTAAAATCTATGATTTGGGTAGTTGAGAAACTAGCCCATTTCCCTGAGGGATCAAACGGCAAGGAATATTACCATGATAGCGTCAGAATGGTTGTAGACTTGGGCTCTGCTCTATCAGGAACAAAAGAAATCACTCTTCCTGATGCGTTCGATGGTGATGATTTGGAAATACACCTAATCCACGAAGTTGTTCTTCCCGAGCCAGAAACTCCATCAATTCCTGGCGACGGTCAAGATAATGTTGTAGATGATGATGAAGATGAAAGTTCTCTATCGAGTATCGGGATGTTGCCTGCCTTGGCTGCGATAGGGCTATCTGCGCTCACAAAGAAGAAAAAGCATCAATAATTCTTTCAATGTCTTCATCTGTGATATGAAGATGAATTGCCACACGAACTCTATTGTAAGGTAAGTCAAACAAATCTACTCCATGTTCAGCCAGTGAAGAAACCACTTCCTTGGCTGGAATTTTACAATTGACATAAACTAGGTTAGATTGCACTGCTTCTAAATCGACACTGAAATTATCAAGGGAATTAATTGATTCCGCCACTTTTCTTGCACGAGTATGATCTTCTAATAGACGATCAACGTGATTGTCAAGGGCGAAAAGGGCGCCTGAAGCGATTATTCCTGCTTGTCTCCAACCCCCACCGAACATCTTTCTCCAACGATGTGCCTTGTTAATAAATTCTTGAGACCCTACAAGGACAGAACCTACTGGTGCTCCAAGTCCCTTAGAGAAGCAGATGGATACCGAATCGTAATCTCTACACATCCGCTTCACATCAACTCCAGTTGCAATAGCCGCATTAAAAATCCTAGCTCCATCGATATGGGTTGCACAACCGTTCGCTTTCGCAACAGCCGCAATATCATCAAGAGCTTCTTGTGTATAACAAGCACCACCTCCAAGATTTGAGGTGTTTTCTACGCAAACTAGAGTACCATCTGGATAATGCGATCCTGAGCCCTCTGCTTTTCGAATGGCTTTCTGAACCTGCTCACCTGTCATCAGACCTCCCTTGCCTTCAACCAAAGAAATAGATGCACCACAGAGTGCTGCATACCCTCCGCCCTCATACTTGTAGATATGAGCCGTTTTGTCGCAAATTATCTCATCTCCAGGACTGGTGTGTGTTCTCAAAGCGATAGCATTAGCCATTGTTCCGCTTGCAACAAACAACGCTGCTTCTTTGCCGAACATCTCTGCAACCCTATTTTGTAAATCAATTACCGTTGGATCATCACCTAAAACGTCATCCCCAACAGCAGCCTTTTCCATTACAGTGCGCATTGCAGAGGTTGGTTGAGTAACTGTGTCACTGCGGACATCAACACGATCTGAGACGTACTCTCGCATGACACCGCCAGTCTGTTTCTACTCAAAGCAGTTTCAGGTCGCTGGTTATCGCATCAACCGCTGAACGTGGCGAAGGCCCGATTCCAAGAACGGTTACTGTTCCTGGCGGAATCTCTGTGTGTCCTGCATCCTTGATGAGATCGCAGATTAAACCACCTTCGAGGGCTTTAGCATACAGGCGACGTAGGTGTTGCTCATTATCAGCACGAACCACAATTTTTCTAGCACCTGCGTTATTCCATCTCTCATAAAGCCTGGCTGTCTTTTTCTTGGCCTTCATCGCACAATTCACAGCTGCGTGTGAGCACTGTGCAGCAAGTTTCCCTTTGGATAATTTCAAATCATCCCGGGTCACAAGGACCATGGTGACTTCATTAAGAGGTGATGACATCTGCCTCACCGACAATATGTTTTGATTCAGAAATTGCTCTGTCTTCACTGATGAGGTTAGCGAGCCAAGGAGCAATCCAGAATGCTGAAACAACGCTTGCAAGTGCATGGACCACATCAAACGGTAGTCCATTCAATATGTAAATACCAAATTCTTGCAATGTCATTCCAGTTGTGTAAATCGATAAAGACACCCACCAATCGAAGAGAACAGAAGTTACGATTGAAGCAATAACTAGTCGCCTCATGGCTAATTTATTGTTAACTATTAAACTCAATCTAGAACCTGCAAATGCTACTGCTGCCCATCCCGTTGCCTGGAACAATGTCCACCACCCGTGTGACAATACGATGTTAGATAGTAGAGTTGTGATGATTGCAAATGCCATACCCCTTCTAGCGCCAAGGCTGGCTCCAACGATAAGACACATTAGAGTAACTGGCTGAACATTCGGGAATGGCTCAAGCAGGATTCTGCTTGCAGCAGCGGCTAGGGTGATACTAACAAGAACCAAGATGTCTTTCTTTTTGGACATCCAAGGCTGACATAGTAAGGTAAAGCAAGCTGCTACCAGTATAAGATTTAGAATTAAAAATTGAGAAGGTGCTAGGGCTGGCCCGTGCGTACCATACGTTAGCACCATGATTCAATCTGATGAGGTTCTAGGCTTGAACTCTACGCAAGTGACCATCTTACGACAGAGTCTTCATCGATCTCAGCTAGTGAAATTCCAACATTCGACCTAGTGCCATCTATGGTAAACTCCCACCCGCTTCCAGTGTAGCCTCCAATAGATGTAATCCAAACTCCAATATCGGTTGTTTCATACTCTACAATTAGGCCTAGGTCCACAGATGCAATTTCTGTTAATTCCTCAACAGTATTGTAATCCGAATATCCACCAACAACTAATGTTTCATTCGGCAATTCGATAACCAAAACTTGAGTATCCTGCCATTCGTCTGGCCAAGACTCGTCCCAGTCTCCTGTTGGAGTTTCCAACTTAGATACTTCTTGAGACCACTTTGTTGATACATCGGGCAAAGCTACAACTGCTATCACTAGCAATACAAGCAGACCTGCTTTGACTACTGTGTTTTCTTTAGTATTTATTTGAAAATAAAAAGTTGATATGATTAGTAACAGGATAAGCAACAAGCCAAAGTCAAAATCAATTGAGTAATCATCGTTGGCTTGGGAAGATTTCTCCGTGTCACTTATTTGTCCGACGAAGACCATTAGGATACCATTATCATTACCAAAAGCAATCGATCCGTCTTCAGAAAAGCCCGGTCCGGCCGTTTTGAATGTGTTATGTTTAGTTTCATACAAAGTAAGATTTTGACCCGGAGTTCCATAAGACCAGCCACCATCTTGTGAATTGTGTGAAAACCAGACTCTATCAACTCTCTCTGGAATGTACTGTCGCACTATTTCTCCACTTGTTTGATAGTCTGTTCGGCCAGTCACATTACATGATTGTTCACAGTTTAGTAGCAAAACCTCAGTATTAGTGCCTAGGTAGACCTTGTTTCCAACTTGTAGAGGAATCGCTGGTGAAGACCCCTCTGTTGATACTAACTCTCCATCGACATAAATTCCTGAGGATGATTGCATTTGAAGGTGAATTAATACTCCGGCAGTGGTTACTAGGGGAGCATGTCTTATCTTTCCTTCACCTATTTCTTGACTAGTTACAATACCATCTTTTGAGACCTGATTTAGTATGCCCTCTTCGTTTCCAAGTAAGTAACCACTATCGGTTAAGGTGATTCCATTACGCCAGCCTTTTTGAGGTAAATCCACTCTTAATGTCTCAGAACCGTCAGCGAGACAAAATTTCGACAAACCTTTGTTAGTAGGAACTACTAATTGGTCTTGATCTATAACCATCTTACCGGTTATACCATAATCTAACACTTCGGTTTGTGATTGCCAAATTAGTTCGCCTGAGTCGAAATCGAGTGCTGTCACCTTTCCGTCGGTCCAACCGACTAGAACCATATCGCCCCAACTGCCGCAGTCGCCCGAACTGGAGGTTGCGAATGATAGCGGACTAACGTCATGATTTCTTGAATAATTGTTAGTGAATCTCCAATTCTCATTTCCTGTTTGCAGGTCAAAACTGTAAACCTTAGGTCTGTCATCTCCTGACCAAAAATCAGACGTTCTAACTATGACTGAGCCGTCGATTATCATAGGTTTGGTTGATATAAATCCATTATTCAAGTCGACTTCCCAATATATCTGTTCGGAAGATGAATCGTGGTCTGCGATAGAATGTTGTGGAACAAATAGGCAAATCAATAATCCAACAGATAACAAAACTCGTATCATTTAGAATGCCTCATGATTGATTCGCGCAATAAAGCGCTGACTTTCTTTCCATCTGCGCTACCACCACATTCTTTCATCACAACACCCATCAAAGGACCCATTGCGCCCATTCCCCTCTCTTTGACAAAATCGATCTTTTCGGCGACTACTTTCTCTACTATTGCCAACAAATCTTCTGCTGCTGCGGGCTTATACCCCATTTTTTCAGCCAGATCCGAAATCTGTTCTAGGCTTGGATTCTTACCATCGAATTCCCTTAGAATTGGAGTTACTCCCTCTTTCGTCAAATGCCCTGCCTCTCTAGCTGTTAGAACTAAAGACATCAATCCATAATCTCCCTGGTTTTCTAGAATCATTGTTGCCCATGCTTTCGAAGGCAGACCATGAGAATGGGCTACAAAATGGTCATCTAATTCACGCAATACTAGTTGACTAACTTGATCGTCACTAAGATTGTATTCTCTAAGCCTTTCAAACCTTTTAGATTGAGTCATTGGAAGATTTTGCAATACCTGATTCCAAAGATTACTGTTGATTGCTAAAGGAGGTATGTCAGTTTCAGGATACATCCTGGCACCCCCGGGTAGAGGTCGCATTGGAGTTGTAGTGCCATCCTCNGGAGACCCTTTTTTGATTACAACATTTCTAACTTCTTGGGGTATTCTTTCAAATGCTAATCTTGCCCTATTCAATACACTCTCCAAAGCCAATTGNGCCTGCCATTTTGGAGCCAANCANAANACAAANGCATCGCCTTCATTCANTAACTGTTGGACAGAATCAACGCATTCCTGATCAATTCCATATGCTGGAAGTTCGTCAGAATGATAGACACCTGCAACTCCTGCNAATTTAGCNGCGCCCGCTAATTCGCGACCTAGTCTAGGTAATTGTGCTCCGTCTGAGTCAAATTCTTTTGAACCAATNAGCCCATTAAATCCNGGAAGAGGTAATGCTAGCATTACTGAGCCTGATTTCATTCCAGCTGTTACCCTCTGAGAATCGCACGACTCGAATGCTGAGGTCACATCAATTATGTCTAGCTTCAATAAGTTAGATACAGCATCCTTTACTGATGGAGATTCTACATTCCGATCATGAGATAATTTTGGTAAGTTATTTTGCTCTCTCAGATTGTTAGCAAGACGATAAAAATGAAGTTGTCTCGCCATCTCGCAGCGGATGATTTTTGGAATCCATTCTAGGTCTTGACATCCCTTTATCTCTACTCTGTCTCCACAAATAATCGATACATTGAGGTCTTGTCTAATACTTCCTAGACCTCTCCTTACTTTTCTTGTATCTCTAAGAGTTCTGCCAAGAGCGATTGAAGTTTGCTTGGCATGAGTAGGGCTCTTCACATCTGGAGCCGTTGCGATTTCAATTAATGGTATTCCCAGCCTATCAAGATTCCATGTAACTATCTCTCCCTCGGAGCTTAATTCACTGCTTAATTTTCTTGCGCTGTCTTCTTCAAGACACAGAACATCAATCCCAACTGGGCCATTTTCCGTTTCCAAAACTCCATCAGTTGCAACAAGAGTCGTCCTTTGAAATCCACTTGTATTTGAGCCATCAACAACAGTTTTTCGCATGGTTTGCAATAGAGGGACTGGATGAGCACTCAGCATACCAGATACAGTTAGAGCAATTTCTAAAGCGTCCGAATCGTGTGGTAAAGGGGGTTGCTCATCTAATTCTATCAGGCCAGCATTTGGTGCTTGACAATAAACGAAAGATCTATTCCTACGCTCTTCGAACCTTGCGGCAATGTCTACTTCTCCAGATTCACCGCTGGATGATCTTAATTTCCGCTCAAATCTTTTCCAATCATCAGGTAAAGTATCGATAGTAATATCATGAAGTTCTCCCGGTTGTCTGGAGTGTAATTTCCCAGTTGCTAATTGCTGATGTACCTCAATACCACACATGAAACCCAATGCTTGCGGGTCGAGCGCAGCAGGGTTAGTGACATCGCCCTCAGGTTCCATATTACCACGTGAAATATTTCATCAATAAGTAAACATCGACTCACACTGGTTGGAGTGTATCATAACCTCTTGGTCTCATCAATCTTCCATCCGTGCAAAGATTATCGATTATGTCCTGAGCAACGTCTCGAGAGATTTCAAGCCTACCTGCCTCTGTTAGGACATCCATAAGTGGAACGATATCACCTGTCTCTGAGTAAATACGTTTTACGATATCTAGAATGACTCTTTCTCTATTTCTAGCCGTTGCTTTCTTTCCTGATTGCAAGGTAGTCTCATCATAATTCTCTCCCATCAACTCGTGCCTCCACAGCGTAGTGAGACGAATTGCTCTCTGTGCATCTTCTATTGTGGCCTCTGATGACAACTTTACTCTAGCCGAAGCTTGGCTAAGTCTGTAGAGGCCTTCAATGGCCCTTGCGGATATTGCAATCGAGTCGTGAGATTCTCCTCCTTCTCTGCGAGTTTCGACATAAAATTTCTTCAAGGCGCTCTTCGCTTCATCGGTGAGTTGTGGGTGTATAGTTCGCTTGGCAAAAGCAACATATTTTCTAATCAAATCCCGATTTACAATTCCCGTCTCAGCGTGTAACCCATCTTTTGCAGCAGACTTGGTTGGGTCAACTGCGCTCCCTTGTTCTATGAGTATCTCAGGTGTAGAATCTGCACGATTGTTCATTATGTGATCTGCAATTTGTTTATCATGATCTGCTGCTGGCTGGTCTGTCAATAGCCATATTACATCGAATCTTGAAATCAAAGCGGGTTTCAGATTAATTTGCTGAGTAAATGGAATTTCAGATACAGATTGGAAGCGGCCAGCTTTTGGGTTTGCTGCCGCTAATATTGCACACCTAGTCGATAAAGTAGCATTTATTCCAGCTTTTGAAATGGATATTCTCTGCTGTTCCATTGCTTCGTGCATTGACGAACGATCATTTTCGTTCATCTTGTCGAATTCATCTATTGCTGCTAGACCAAGATCCGCAAGTGCGAGGGCTCCGGCTTCTAACGTCCAACGGCCGTCGGCCGCAGAATCCTGAACTGCTGCCGCTGTGAGACCTGCTGCTGATGCTGACATACCAGAAGTAAATCTGCCACGAGGAGAAATTTGTGACATATATGATAACAACTGAGATTTTGCTACACCAGGGTCTCCCATTAACAGGATGTGAATGTCCCCTCTGAGCCTTGTTCCATCTTTTGCTTTTGAAGCGACTCCTCCGAACAATTGCAACATCAGAGACTCCTTTTGTCTGTTCATTCCGAATATAGAGGGCGCTATTGAACGAGTGAGTAATTCATGTATATCCTCTCTTCTTGAAAGGTCCTTTATTTCACGCTCTTCCTCTTCTGTGATTTGAATCTCCTCTAGAGGTATGTTCTCTCTCTCAATGCTGTGTATTCTCATAAAAATATCAAAGATTGGAGTATTTTTTCCGCCTTTCCTTTGGGAGCGGACAAACAGCATACCGTTAGCTGTAACTCTATCTCCAGGATTTAACTGCCCTGCTATATCATGCTCTGCGATGCAGAGAATTCTCTCGGGCTGAACACCTCCTCTGAGATTTTCGGGAGGTTCTTGTAGTTCAATAAATTGAGTATCGATTAGTACTGATTGTTCTATTTTCTGTATGAACCTAGTTTGCCCTTTTTTCCTTCCACATCCATCATCAATGACCAAACATTCTATCGGTTCAATTAACTCTTGTTCGTTGGGTTGACTGACTGTTATGGTATTACCGCATCCCACGCATTCAAAAGAAGCAAGATATGTTCTTGGAAGAACCTTACCAATTTTTGTTGCAATTGCGTCAACAGATATCATCAATCCCAAGTCCTCGCTACGTAATTGCCTAACCGTTCGGTTGGAGTCAGGAGGTAGTTCTACAATTCTTACAAACGCCACTATACGAGGTGAGCCTAATTCAGAAAGTAATAACCCAAGCGCTTGGTTTGCAGCCTGAGTATTACTCTCAGGTTCCTCTATTATCGATGAAGCAAAATCCGGATCAAATGATTCTATATCCCTGTAAGAGACTTCAAGCGATTGCTCGTCTGGCCAAGAGACCTCAAGGTTGTGAATTGCTTCACTGTAATTATCAAGAAGTAAGGTTCGCCATCTCGCTGGCAAGTCAAATTCTTGAATAGTCATATCAATTTCCTCCGCTGGACAAGTAAATCGATTGTCGGCCGCATATAATCATTGAGTTTAGAAATCATTTCCCCCCCATTTCCACTCGAGATAAAACGTAACATCACAACTCCAAACGCTTCCATTGGAAGACCGCCAAGCACATTTCCTTGTTCCCGTTGGA
>PAOW01000011.1 GCA_002710015.1 Methanobacteriota archaeon
AACCGCAAAGGACATCGAAAATTCAGATAAACCTAAGAAATCAACGAACGACATAGAAAATGTACAGTTGACAGGTATAGCTGATGAGGTCCAACCTGTTGTGGATAAGAAAATCACAATATCACTGCAAGTTGCGGGAGTGATAGGATTAATGGTAAGCCTATTCCTTTTGGTTCAGGTAGGTTGGCTTTATGCCTCGTTTATAGATTACTTGATTGCATTTTCAGTCCTGCTTGTTGCTTGGGCACTATTCAATGGATCTGATTACGTTCAATCCGATTTGTCTGCTTTAAAATTAGGGATAACTGCTGTTGCGTTTGCGGGGTTATTCCTTGCTACGGTAGTAGGTACAATATTCATGAATGCTGGTGGTGGAGTGACGATTTCTTCCGTAACACTTGATGGAGATAATGATGAAATTGATCTACTCTTTTATGGTCCTGGGGGAATGGAATTTAGTGTGGAGTTATTAGTTGATGGTCAAGTAGAATACACTAGAGATTTAGAAATCGATAGAGATAGAGAGAAGCATTCAATTTCGTTAGATAAATTTTGGGCTGGTAACTCAAAGGACATGAATGATAGAATAAAAGTAGATTACGAAATACGGGTTGATTCTGAGGGGGGTAACGATAGTTTTTCTTTTAATGATATAATGCTAAGAGAAGTAGATACTGGTTTCGTTAGAGTTACTGAAGTTTTCACAACCGACTCAGGAGGCGAAAAAGAGTATACGGGCATCGAAGTTGAGATGATTGTTGGAATGGGTGACCCAGACGCTGTATTTGGTTACAATAACAACTACTTCACAGGGACCACACCGAAAACAATTGTTTCAGATTGGACTGCAAAATTAAAAGTTAGTTTCGGTAATAGTGTAGTTTATGAGTATAACTCAGTGACCGCAAATGAAGGGATAGTAAGTGGTTTAGGAGAGTTCTGGTCAGGTTGGGTGGTTATGCCTGGAACCGAAGCTGGGAATTTGGCTCGAGATGATTTCTATGACTCAGATGGGTGTTACACTTTTGAAATTGAGTTGGTTAACGTATTGGGAGGAACATACACTGATACGAGTTCACGTATTGAATTCAACTGGGATTCGAACGAAGCCGCTCAAGGAGATGAGAATAACAATTCTCAAGATCAACCAGCAACTGAATGTTGAGAATTCAAAACCTAAAACAATGGTTTATACATTGACCTAGAGCGTTATATGACATGGTCGATTGGTCATTTGATGGGAACGGTAGCGTGTCTGCTGCTAGAGCAAGACCCGTAGTTAGAAACTCACCTCGCCCAGTTACGGCTGAAAGTTTCGCAAACTCTTCAACAAAACAGAGATCAGGCAGAGTAAAGAAAGTCGTTGACGGTAAAGTATACCATGTTCGAGTAAAGAAAGTCAAGCGATAATCACTCAATCGTCCCTAGTTCTTCATCCTCTTGAGCCTCCTGCTCAAAGACATGATACGATTTGTCCTTCTTCCTTGTGTTGTAAATCACTAAACCAAATATCCCCAATCCAAGTCCGAGTCCTAATACGATAGGAATGACGAGGTTTGAAGATTCATCTGTTTCCTCGCTCCAAGTAACTAAACCACTTGTTGCAGACTGATCTTCGACTACATCGATTCCATCAAAATGGTAAGGAACAAAAATTGTGCACTCAAGAGCCAATTCGCCTTCAACAGATGAATCCCAGTTTAGAGGGATTATTTTCGTTTCACCAGCATCGATGGTGTGACGTATTGTAGAGCCGACATTTGCGTCAACACCATTTGACACACAGTCAATAAGGAAGTTTGCAGGTGCATCACCTTCATTTGATACGGTTGCTAGTACCCCTAGTCTTGAATTTGTTTTGCCCTCATTATCACTTTCAACTAGGCTGTCGAAATTGAGCAAAGGTAGATCCATGGTCAAATCAAAGTGATTTACTCGAGGTAATTCTAATATCTCCTTTTCATAATCTCCCCACGGCGTTTGCAACACAATTCGCGCACTTGCTTGCTCGACATTTAATACTCCATTTCCGTCTTGCCATCGAACCATCCTCGACCTTTCATTGGCAGCGATATCTACTATATTGTCACCAGAGTTACCAGGATTGAGGATGTTCCCACTTAAGGCAGAGGTACTCACACTGTTGTATCCCATATCATATCCGTAAAACGAGATATATCCATTTTGTAATCCAACAGTTCTTGTTGTAAGAATATTCACCCAATTGTCAGTTACCCCTCCAGTTCCGCTAGAATTTACCCAACTAATCCCAGCATCATCCCACACAATAATGTCCTCATCGGTTACACCACCTGCGAGACTCGAATCAGTAATGGATATTGAGCCATACACTTCTATTGGACCCGTACTCAGCATAGTTGCTCCATCCAATGAGCAGGTTCCATGACACGTAATGTCGGCTCCAAAAATAGTTCCCGATACAGTAAGTGTTCCATATACTTCGATTGTCCATGCGCCATTTCTGTCAGGGATCACTAGAGATATTCCGCTTCCATCTATTTCTTCAACGGACCTGATAACCGGCGTATCTCCTTGCGGTGAAAGTATTATTGAGCTAATTGCAGAAATCTGGAATGGGCTTGTTGTAATGTTCACCGTAATGTTTTCAACATCCATATCCCCATTCCAATCGAATTCACTACCAGTCCAATTTTCTGTAACATTTCCGTTGATCTCAATTGATATGCCAAACAAAATTTCGTCTGCGAAGAATATTCTCATCGTTCCTGATTCACCTAGGAAACCAACTGGAACAACCATACTAGCACTTGTACCGAGATTCAACTCAGGAGGTGCGGTAGCATTCATGTGGCCTGAGACCACTAACTCTCCCCCTTCTTGAATGATTATTTTTGTGTTTTCTGCGATTGTGTAATTTCCAGAAACGGTTAACGTATTTCCATTTGTTATCGTGTAATCACCATCAAGAGTTCCATCTGAAGCGTATTCTTCATTAGAGGAAATTTCGTTTCCAGACACAATTGGCTGGCATAGTAACATAATCAATATCATCAACGCTGCACGTCGCATGAATATTCGCCGTTGCTCAAGGCAAATGAAATCTACCCCGAATTTAGTCGTCAATACGGGACATCTTTCCATCCAATCTTATAGCCAATTAAATTAAACGAGCGGTGTAAAATTGGTGTAATTACGATTAGCGCAATCATTGGGAGGATTAATTCTCTATCACCATGTGCTGAATTAGTCAAAAATAATTGGCCGAAAATGAACACAGAAATTGCAAAGGGTAGAGTGTCCAATAGCGGAGCTTTGCTTGAGATTTCCCCTTCTCTCTTCATACCTTTTCTACGTTTAAAGTAAGAACCTGTTGAATCTCCTATCAGGCTCGTAAATCCGAGAAACGTTCCAACTAAGAATGCGCTTGTCGCCCATCCAGTTGCACTTTCTACGGGAGATATGAAGATCCAATTAGGGGGTATAGTCGTCATGATAACACATAACAGACCGCTAGTCAGTGAGCCACCAACTAGTCCATTCCATGTTTTACCATCACCAAGAATCCGGTTGCCATCTTTATGTAATCTCCCTCCATCGATAGGCCAAGGACCGTATCCTGTTTTTGGAAGCCATTTGCCCCACATCATAGCAAACGTGTTTACTAGAAACCCTGGAAGGTAAATCCAAAGCGTAAATAGAATCAACTCAAACTGATTGAACTCAGACATTGGTGTGGGCTGATGGACTCAGTCTTTGAATAAATTGGATAAAATCCTAGCACGATGGAATTATTTGCCTACTCACAATCGAGCGGGTATGGCTGGTATGTGTGTCCTAGTAGTGGGTGGCGGCGGCAGAGAGCACGCAATATGTTTGGGTCTTTCAAAAAGTGATTCAGTCAATGAAATTCATTGTGCTCCAGGTAATGCTGGAACGAGTCATATTGCTACAAATCATAATTTTACTGAGGTCTCAGACCTTACTCATCTAGCTTTTCAATTGGATGTTGATTTGGTGATTGTAGGCCCCGAAGCACCACTTTGCGAAGGGTTGGCAGACATGTTGATCAAAATGGATATCCCTTGTTTTGGTCCTGTTGCAAATCTTGCTAGGTTAGAGGGAAGTAAATTGCATGCTAAGCGGATGATGTTCGAAAACAAGGTGCCAACTGCCAAATTCCATGTTCTGGAAAAAAACGACGACATAGCATCTGCTCTGGACGATTTCGCAAGCAATCCATGGGTGGTAAAACGAGATGTTCTTGCAGGCGGAAAAGGTGTCGTTGTAACTAGCGACAGAGAGGAAGCTAGAACATTTATTGAACAATCTATTGCTACAGATGGTAAAGTAATGCTCGAGGAATTCTTGCCGGGTGAGGAGGCTAGCGTCCTTGTAGTGATGGACAAAAGCGGTTTTGTTTGTTTACCTGCAAGCCAAGATCACAAGCGAGAATTTGAGGGAGACAAGGGAAGAAATACTGGTGGAATGGGAGCATATGCGCCTGCACCAATTTATGATGAAGTTGTGGAAAAAAGGACAATTGAAAGAATAGTCAAACCAATGCACAAAGCACTAGCAGGTATGAAGATACCATATAGGGGAGTTTTGTATGTTGGACTGATGATTGACGAGAATAAAGATCCCTATGTTGTTGAATTCAATGTTCGTTTTGGAGACCCAGAGTGTCAAGTTACAATCCCACTTATTTCCTCAGACCTTGGTGAAATGCTCAATGCAGCAGCAAACGATGAACTCTCACAAATCGCTGTTAAATTCCACAAAAAACACGCTCTTACTGTCGTCCTTGCAGCAGAAAATTATCCAGGTCCTGTTGAGAAAGGAAGGCATATAACAAATTTGCCAGATTCTAGCGTAACCTCTTGGGTAAATCATGCTGGTACGAAATACCAAGATGGAGTCTTAGTTTCTAATGGGGGAAGAGTTCTTTCCTGCACTGCAATTTCTGAAGATTTAGTCAGCGCTGCGAGTGAAGCGTATGACATTATCGAGAGCATTACCCTCACCGGCTCTCACTACCGAACTGATATTGGTCACAGAGCGCTATGAACATTGATGAGATAATAGGCTTGCAGCACACTGTTTTTTGCATATTCTTTTTTTATGTTAATTTATTGATGTAAGGCAACGCCTAAAAAGGGGTCTTTGGTGCCCGCAACGCTACAGCCTTATGGCTGCATCTAAAACACTAGAGGGAAAAACAATGTCGACACAAAACGACACAAAAATTAGAGGACCATCCTCACCATTGCTAGGGCTTCTTATTGCCCCTATTGCAATCCTGATGGCTCTATTAGCTGACATGGGATTAGATTTCGGTCTAGTCTTTGAAACCGAAACGATGAAGCCCTTTGCTGCACTTACTGGAGCAGCGATTTTGGGTATTACCCCAAGGGTTCTAAGAGAATTAGAAATTGTGAAAGTTTCAGCTGTGGTTACTTCCCTCATCACGCTGGTTGCCTCCTTCGCATATTCTGAGGTAATATCAATTGTTACAGATTCTAACTTCGTGGGTTTCTTGGCCTTCATTACGATGTTTGGAGGATATTTACTTGATTCAAGAGGTCGTCATGAGTGGAATACAGTGCTTATGTTCACCATGATAGGAATTTGGACTGCGCTTGTTGCGTCTCTAAATTTCAGCGATACACAAACCAATGAATACATTTTCACAGATGGACAAAAAATCGTAATGTCTGCTGCTCATCAAGAAGCGACTGGATTCGTATTTTTCAACACGGTTGCTATATTTGTTGTTCTCGGTCTGCTTGCTGGAGTGTTAGCCAGAGGAGTGTTAAATCCTGCTTCAGACAAGGGTTGGTTTGGATACATTAAGCCAACCTCGAGTAACTGGGACAAGAAAACCATGCCATTACAAATCGCTTTGGCAGTTTGGGCTGGCACACATGTAGCCATTATGGCGTATTTCAACACATTATCCGATATGGATGTGCTAGGCGTTTTCATTGAAGACGGCTATCACGGTTACATAGGATTCTGGCCAGCTGCACTAACGGGAGTTGTTGCGCTAGCGTGCGCTTGGATGGCTGCTGAGCGCTGGTTTACAAGAGCCATATTTTTCGGTTCTGCATGGATACTATACATCGTATCGTCTCTGTATGAATCCGGTCACTGGGCCAACGAAAGTCTCGAGGGCACTTGGGCTGTTTGGATTTGGTTTGGTATTACTTTCTTTATTGGAGTCCTGATTTACTGGTTCGCTACACACGAACATTACGGCGGTTGGATGAACCGAGAGCAACACGAGCCAAGTCAGGCACGTGTATTTTGGTCAAACCATTGGGCAGGCATAATGGTGTTTGTTGCGTTCATGGTAGCCTTGGCAATCAGAATTCAGTGGTATTTCGTACCTTCAATGAATTCTGAAGGTTTGAGTTCTTGGGATTTGACAGGAGGATCTGACCCATGGTATATGAAGCGAGTTGTTGATTACGTTGTTGCCAATAACGCCCACCTGATATTTGATGCAGATAGGAACTATCCTGTCGGCGGAATCAATCCTCGTCCACCTCTGTTCTCATGGTCTATGGCACTAGGTGCAATGTTCTTGACAAAACTTGGTTTATCCGGTGATGAGTCGGTTTGGTTTGCAATGCTAGCATTGCCTGCTATCTTTGGTGCACTAATCGTTTTCCCAATGGCAGGAATAGCTAGAGACAACTTCGGAAAAGGCGCTGGAGTAATCGCAGCTTGGTTAATCGCTTTCATGCCTACCCACGTTCAAAAATCAACTTGGGCAATGGCAGACCACGATTCATTTGCGCTACTGTTCTTAACTGCTGCTTTCATGTATTACCTGCGTGCAGTAAAAGCGGGTGGGGATGAAAGGCTATCTCGATATACAAACGCATATCCATCAGGAATTGTTACTGCAATGTCACAAGTCCTGCGTGAGCGCAGAAAGGCAGCAGCAAATGCGGTTGCTGCTGGTGTCTGCTTTAGTATCGTAGCACTTGGTTGGAAAGGTTTCGTTTACGGCCCTGCAATAATTTTCCTTGCATACTTCGTTCAGGTCGCAATGAATATGTTTAGAAGAAAGGACAGCACGATACTATCCGCTCTAAACATCATAATGCTAGGAACAATATTCATCATGGTAATACCGTTCTACGCACACCCACAGTTGGACTTAGTTCTAAACTCAACAGGACTTACTCCGCTATTGTTTATCACGCTGTTCACAATAGCTATCGCTTGGATTACAACAGGTTTCAGAGACAAGCCTTGGTTGCTAGTCTTAGGATCACTAACAACTGGAGGTTTAATGTTTGGAACAGTGCTATATCTACTCCAAATTACTGATTACTCGAACGCGTGGGAAATACTAACCACAGGATCAGGTTATTTCACAAAGAACAAGATATTCGGAACTATTGCTGAAGCAAGCGCACCTAGTAGAGGTCAACTATTCGCCTCATACGGCCCGATAGTATTCGTTCTCGCAATCGTTATGGGTATAATCGCTCTATGGGACGGACTTGTCAAGAAGAGTCAAACAAAATTAATTCTCGGTATGTGGGTTATCATAGCAGCATACATGGCATGGTCCGCTGGAAGATTCTTGTTTAATGCTGCCCCTGCAATGGCAGTAATGGGCGCTTGGGGTATTGTTGCTCTGTGGAAAGCTAGTGGTGCTGGAAACATGGCAAGATCTTGGAGGAGAATGGGTATCAGGACGCCGGGAGAGAGAATCTCCAATGCTAGAAAAGCGGTATGGAGAACTCCTCAGTTTAGCGCAATTGGGCTAGTCTTGATGATGCTTATGAGCCAGCACGCTGCTTATGGAATGGATGCTGCAATGCCTTCATCAACACGACACGAGGGAGAGATGGACGAAATGATTTACAACGTCGCTCCAGATATACTACGATGGAATGATTTTGGTTTCTCCATATTAGACGATACAAAATATGACGAAAACTCAAGATTTTACCTCGGTGCTTTCGGTTCTGGTTTCAATGACAAAGGCTGGAACATGGCCTATGATTGGCTAGCAAACCAAGACAAAGATCAAGATTATTCCGACAGGCCAGCATTTGTTTCTTGGTGGGATTATGGGTTCCAGGCTCTAGAAACTGGAGAACATCCATCGGTTTCTGACAACTTCCAGTCAGGAATACCTGCAACAGGAAATATGCTGCTTGCGAGGAATCAAGACGACCTAGTATCCATGTTCATATGGAGACTTTCAGAAGGTGACCTAGCATACAATGATGCTAAGACAGGAGAGAGAGAACACACCTCCAGTTTCCTCAACACACTGACCTCAAACGGAATGTTAACCGAGGAACAGAAAGATGAATTTGTCAAAATCCAAACAGATATGAGCTCAGATGATGTCATTGACAGAGTTTTCAGAGTAATTGAAGTTCATGATGATGTAGTATTGGCTGAAGGTAGGTTGATTGAAGATGGAGTGTTTGATTCTTCCTCGCCAACATATTACAAGGTATACGAAAACCAACAACCAGTTCCATGTCGAGACAGTGATGATTGCATAGGGTTTGCATTTGCTGAAAAAGAACAAGCAAAACAAGTATTCCGCAGTAATGCTGGCTTGGGACAAAATATTGATGGAGAGAGTAACTCAACACATTACATTGTAGGAGATTACTGGTATACTTCAGACATGATTGAAGAATATGATTCTGTTAGCACTGGAATTCACCGCAAGAATGCGGCAATTGCAATGATTACCCAACTTTTGACAAACTCTCTAGAGTCAGAGGAGATTCACCAATTGTACACTGACCTGTCAAGTAACAAAATATACGAAGTTCAGGACTACAATGGTTCACCTGGTGAGACGATAACAAGAGATCACGAAATTAGATACTTTGCAATTGACCACAGGCTTTACCCAAGAGCAGGAACATACAGCTCACAATACAGCGGAGGTAACCCAACTGGAATTTTTGCAGCTCCAACAATACTCTCAGGTCAAGATTTCTCTACGTTCATGGATGAAGTATACATGACCTCAAGAGGTCAGTTCAATAGCGAAATGACAAGAGAAGAATTTGATATTGAAATGCGAAAGGACGTCCTAAACCAACAATCAGGAGCAGACTTTGATCCTCTGAGTCTGGTTGATGTAAGAGTTGATCATACACCCGAATTCTTTGAAACTATGCTAGCAAGAGCTTATGTTGGATATGGTGCATCAACGCTAGGATTTGCAACAACTGAGCAACCTGGTCAGCACATGGGACAGTCTGGAACTCCAAATTCGATGATGACAAACGCAGTGCCTTTGCCTGGAGCCATGATGAATCACTTCGTAATCGCTAATTGGTATCAGCCAGCATGTGAGGTTGACGAAGAAGGAAACAAAACAAACCCAGATTGTGTTAATCCAAACATAAGAGATGATACAAACACACTGGTCAAGATCTTGAAATATTACCCAGGTGCTCAAATTGAAGGAAAGGTAAGCATGTCTGACAATGGACAGGCTTTACCAAATGTCAGAATATTGATTGAACGAGATGCGTTCTCCGGAGAAGATGAGACAGATGAAGATCCCCGCACTTGGTGGGTTCCAATTGGATACACTGATGCTGACGAGAATGGAGAGTGGTCTTACATCGCTCCAGCAGGTAGAATTCGTGCCACTGCATTTGCAGGAGAATATAGCGATGTAGAAACTAAGGATTTGGTTAGATCCGGAGACTATGCTTCTGGTATGGATGACATTGCTGTTGAATCTAATGAAGACAGAAACATAAACGCAATCGCAGCACTCCTAGGAAATGTAGCTAACATGTCTTGGATGGGCGAAGTTACCTACAACATCACTGAGAGCCAAGCCGGTTACGAATCACAACCGGTCGTTCAAGACTTCGATATAGAGGTAGATTCGAGTGGTATTTCTGGAACAGTTACTTGGACAGGACACGAATCGTTCGAAGGCGAACCTATTGAAGGTGTAGATTTCATTCTTAGGAACATCTGGTCAATGACAGACAATTACACTGTCAGCACAACAGAGGGTTCATTCACAACACCTCCTGGTGAGAGGAGAGAATTACAAGGAACCGGACAGGTAACTTTCACTGATGTCGGGACATTCGATACACAGGACGAGACTGGAATCGTTAGAGGATTCACAGGTAATTACACACGAACTGTAATGGATGGCCGCTCTTACACTGCCAATGCTACATTTGATGGCGCTGGAACAATAGTGGCTACTTGGCTTGATTATGAAGCACCAGCTTGTGAAGAAGAAGAAAACGAAACATCTCTGCCACAATACACTGTTAATATTTCAGGCGTCGATGAAAACCGAACACATACTGCTTGTCTGACAGCGGATGCAGACACTTACCTATTTGCAGGCAAGATAAATGCAACAGGAAGAATGACTGCAGATGGAGTTGTTACAGTCGTAAAGCAGCTCAATGGTGAGACGTTTGAAGGAACTGGAACATTTGTTGGAACAGGTATAGCAAACGGAACTGGTAGATTTACCGGAGAAGGGATATTTGCTGGACCAATGGTTGCACCGGGTTCATTCTACCTAACAGGTATTGTTCCGGGAACATACAACATGATTGCAGTTATGGAAAACGGAAGAGAGATACTCTTGCCTGATCCAGTCGAAGTGACTATTGAGCCAGTAAACAATCTAGAAATGAAGATGCCAGGTTCTGTATTTGCAGACACTCTTTACAGCGGTGAGTTAACTAATTCTAACCCAACTCCACTACCAGATACAACTATCGAAATTCTTGATTTCGGATATTCAGAGACCGATGTGTCTGTATCCGTTGTTACTGATGAGAATGGGTCCTTCACATACGGCCCTCTGGCACCCGGGGAATATCAGTGGAGAGTGGATGTTGACCAAGATGGTTGGTATGAGGTAAAGCAAGGCTTCGTCGTAGGTGAAGACTCTGCAAATATTACACTTGGTAATAATGTCCCAACAAAGTATGATTTAATTATAAATCTAAATTCGGATGATTCGGAATTTAACATAACGAACCGAACAATCACAATTACGAATACAGAAAATTCTGCACTTGAGGATGGCACGGTAACTGCTACATCCAACGAGACAGGCATAGTCTACGCAGAAGTTCCGATGGGTAAATTCATCATATCTGACGAAACTGATGAGGAATTAGTTTTGTGGCACGAGGTCGAAATAACTGATGAAGATGTCGCACTAGACTTATTTTACGCAGTGAGTGTTTGGGTAAACGGTACGGTATACAGCGTGAAAGGTGGAGATGAGAGTGTATTCGTAGATTACAACGAGACAAGCATACCAAGAGACCTTCTGGACACTGCAAGCGATATTCCAATGGAAGCTAGATCTGGTTCTATCGTATTGGAAACATCTTCAGATGAAACTGGAAACTATTCATTCAGATTGCCAGAAAACTTAGTGTTCCACCTAACAGCTAGGGACCTAGTACTAAGTAGCAATGGTATACTTGCAAATGGATACGTAATAAATAATGCTTCACAGGTTGAAGATACTGACGTAATCTTACGACAAACCAATGAGACAAAAGGGCAAGTTTGGCTAAGGTATGATGCTGAAAACGGAACTGGCGTTGCTTGGGGTAATGGAATTGAAGGCGGAGCAGGAATAGAAGTTATTGCAACTGATTCTACTGGCCTTGAGTGGCGAGATGTATTAGATTCTGATGGTAAATTTAGAATAGATTTGATTGGAGATAATTACACATTTGCAGTGTCAAATGAAGACCTGAAAATAACCCCTTTGAGTCAAGACACACGCACAGACAATTCTGATTTGAACATAATTGCTAACCCAGACAACATATCGGTTACTATGCGCGTATTCCTTGATTCAGGTAATGATGCAGTTTGGGAAAATGGGACAGCTATCACTCCAGAGTTCACAATCAAATCTCAAGATGGATTTGGTATTGATTTGGAAGTAACACAGGACATGTATGATAATGTTACTGGCGAGTTGGTTGTTGAACTTTCAGTAGGAACATACATCCTTGAATTAGAAAGCGACGATCCAAGAGATGAGAACGCTAGTGATTACAAGTTATACTCGACTGGCTTACCAACACTAACTATGGGATTAGGGCCTACGGGAGATGCCCTTGATGTGGTAATACCTGCGGAATATCTTTTCACTGGAAATGTGACAATGGAGAACGGTTTCCCAATGGACAACTCAACTGTCTGGTTGAGGAACGCTGCGGGTGATGATTTCTATCCACTGTCAACTGATGCCAATGGAACGTTTGCAGAATACGTTCCACAGGGAGACTGGTTCTTGGAAGTTGATGACTATCAAGCAGATAGTAACGAGACAGAAATCTTGAGGATGAACATCACAATAGAATCTGCTCAAAGAGATCTAGTCCTACAGACAGAGACTGCTATGGAAGTGAGTATACAAATTCAAGAATCGTTAACTGGGGTTAATGTTACAGCAACTAGAATGATTGCTGTCAGCTTAGATGGATTGGGCAATGTAAGCCTTGGGCCGGCTGACAACAGCGGAAAAATCAGCGAAGTTCTAATGCCAGGAAATTGGACTCTAGCATTAAGCAGAACAGACAACCTTGAGATGTGGAAGCTGGAAGAAGGCATTTACAATTCCGCAGACGCAATGGTTAACGGATCTTGGGAAGCAGGAGTTGTTGAAGTTGACAAGTTTGTTTTGATAGGCGGAAAGATTTTCTGGGACCTTGATGAGAACGATGAGCCATCGTCCAGCGAAGGTATAGAGGGAGTGAACGTATCGATAAGTAGCGATTCTGGATTTAATGAATCCCTAGTAACAGATGAGGATGGTGTTTGGTCATTATTTGCTCCTATCAGGGAGAATTACACCGTAATTGCACAAAAGGAAGGATTTGCTACTGTTAATTACACAGACGGTAACGTCTCATACTACGTAGTGAATGACACTCACGAAAGTAGAGACTTCGAAATGAGTGCGGGCGTTGTAAGCGTAACAATCAGTGTTACTGATATTCTAGGAGAGACTACAAGGTTGCAAGGCTCTCAAATCACTTTATATCCTGCTGAGGGAATTGTAAGAGACACGATTTCGATCTCTGACGCATCTTATTCTAACGATACACTATCTTGGACTGGAGATATTGCACCAGGTGATTGGATTGTAGTTGTGACAGGAACAGATGCAGGTCCAAACGGCGGCGGTATCGCTGTTGGTTTACTGCAAGCATCCGTCCAAGAAGGAGCATCAATCGACTTAGTGATGGAAATGGGAGGCCTACTATCGTTGTCTACCTCTTGGACAACAATAGACAACACGCCTTACCATGCTGGTGATGTGGATGAAATTGTTGAGGTTGAATTCGATCTTGGAGATGATATCAAGTGGGTTATGTCATTTGACTCAAATGGTCAAATCGAGCAGATACTACCAGCCGGAAAGGTCGATGTCGATAGTGAATTCAGCACAATTCAGCACGACTTGAATCTAACAATGGAGTATAGTTCTGGAATCACTGTGGACGTAAAGCAAGACACAGCAGTCGACAAATTGATGGAATACAATCGCAAGATTAACTCAGACATGATTGTCGAGATTGTAAGCGTCGATTCGACTACTGTAACAGATATTTCCGATGACTCAACGGAGATGACTGCAATTGAATTAGAAGATTCAGATTCTGAAGATGAGGTCCCAGGCTACAAGGTAATTGAGATGGTGTTGAACCTAACATACGAAGGAACTGAAATTTCTGATGTATTCACAGCAAGTTCTACTGTTTCAGTCACCCAGGACTCCGAGTTCTGGAAGGTAGAATACGAGATTGATGATAGTGGCAATTACTCTGAAGAATTAGAAGTTCTGATGGGCATAGGCCAGAACAATACGGATATTAACCAAGTATTGCAAAAGACTGTCAATGTTAGAATCACTTTACCATTGCAAAACCAATCACAAACCTACGATGATGGCCACACAGTAAACATGAGATTTACAGCTGATGGAGGAATTACTGAATCCAGTATTACCGTATTTGTTCCACAACAATACAACATTTCACTAGTTGAGATACCGAGTAAGGTAGGTATTGCAGACGGTGGTCAAACACTTGTGACCATTGAGGTTGAAAATCATGGTAACGGGGATGACACAATCTCAATTATACCAACTCTAGAAGAGTCATGTGTTGATGCAGGATGGCAGGTAACACCACCAATCTCTAATCTAACAGTTGCAGCAGATAATGATCGAAGCCAGTCCTTCACAGTATTCTCTGCAATAAACTCCACAGAAGGTGATTGCAAGGTAACGTTTGAAGCATCGAGTGAGAGCCCTGATTTGGAAGTTTTGAGCACATCAACAGATGTAGTAATTTCATTGGTCAGCCTAGAGATTCTCAAGAGCTCTATTGAGCCTGATGATGCAGATGCGGAAGCAAATACAGGTGGCTTCTTCAAGATTCCAATCAAGAACAATGGTTTCTTAGATGCAACAGGAGTGAAGATCACACTGGAAGCGGATTCAGAAGGTGATACTGAATATGCTGAAAGGTCTGTCAACATTGACATACCAGCAAATGGCACAGCCTATGCAAACTTCAGTTACGATGACTTACCACCAGGTCCTGCTAGGTTCAAAATAACAATTGACCCTGTGAATAATCCAGTAGACAGCGATTCTGATTCTTCTGAAGTATTCACTAGAACGTTCTCAAACATGGCGGACAGCGATGATGAGTCTCCAATCTTTACAGTGGTAATTGTAGTCCTTGCTCTGCTGGTTTTGTTCGGTGGATATAAGACAGCAAGAAAGGGCTCATCTGGTAGATTCTGATATCGATTAGGCACTTGCATGACTAAGTTGGCTACTGTCGGTCCAAGACATACGTTCAATACGTGAGTGTTGCAACGAATATCCATGCGGGAGGAAAGAGAACTCAATAGAGTTGACTTAATTCCCGAGCCAAGTGATTACCGCATTATGTCTGCTGTAGACACATCAACCAGAGGATATCAAGAGTCTTGGAGAAGCGAAACAATGGGGTGGGATCCACATCCCGTCCCAGTTATTTCTAGGCCAAGAAGAGCTGTAAAGAGAATCGCTAATGCAAGTGTATTTGTGTTAACAATTATTGTAGTTTGGGGAATTTGGAAATCGCAATTACTTGTCTTTGAAATCCCACCGCCCACTTCAGAGTGGGCTTTCGAAGATTCTGGTGTTCGTGATTTGCAAGCGATGGGCTACACTGGTGAAGGCGTACGATTGTGTATGGTGGATACTGGTATAGATACCTCAAACGATGACCTAAATGGAATCGACCTTGTTTTCAAGGATTTTCTATCCAATTCTTACCTGCCTACTGATTACGGCTCCCTAGCCCATGGCACGATGATGGCTGGGATAGTTGCAGCAGATGGTCACCTAAACGGTATTGCTCCAGGTGTCACACTCGGTATGGCTGCTGCTTTGGGTGATAATGGAGAGGGAGATAACAGTGGTGACCAAGAAGATGTAGCTAAAGCTATTGAGTGGTGTTGGCGGTCATTTGATGCTCACATCATCTCATTATCGCTTGGAGGAACAAGCAACCCTGAATCGCAGTCAGATGGTCCAACCGTAAATGCAGTTTTACAAGCAATGGATAACGGTGTGTATGTTGTTGCAGCGGCAGGGAATGATGGTGGAAGTGCCGATGACGGTGTGCTCTCAACCCCTGCAAATGTGAATCGCGTAATATCAGTTGCCGCATTGGATAGAAATGGAGATATCTGGGAGGGGTCATCTCTTGGCGGTTCTATTGACAAAGACGGCGAAGTCAGAGAAAACCCACATCTAAAACCTGAGATTTCGGCACCGGGGGTCGATATCGTATCAACTGCAGTTGGTAATGAGTTTTATTCATCAACAGGAACTAGTGATGCAACAGCCTTTGTTTCTGGAATCCTCGCATTAATACTAGAAGCCGAACCGGAGCTGAAGAACGTATCAGGTTCATCCTGTATCGATGAAGTGAAATCAGCTCTTATGTCATCTGCAACTCCTCTTGAGGGAGATGTCTCGCACAATCCAAGGTGGGGCTATGGAGCAATAGATGGGAAAATGTGGCTTAGTCAAATACGATCAACATCAGCNTGCGGTNTCATCTAAATCTGCTACTGAGTTGTAAATTTTCCTTGTAATTATTGTTGATACAAAATGTNAAATATGATATTTTGTTACAAAATTCACTTCAAAAGTATGATANAAATTAGTGAAATTGATACTAATCATCAGTTTTGTAGCCCAATGTGTTAAGTTGGTCTTTCTCTTGGAGATGTTATTGAGGTTGGTTTATGTCGCTAACATTGAAAAAAAGTAAGAGCATAGGTTTGGTTAGTTTGTTCGTTTTGTCGCTATTCGTGGCAATGGTTTCAACAACTCCTGCTGTCGGTGCTGTAAATGACACATCATCTGGAACAATCACGGGGACAGAAACCTGGACAGGCGTAATGAACCTAGATGGAGATTTGCTAGTTGCAGGTGGAGCTAAGCTAATCATTAACGCAGGAACTACAATCAACATTCCTGCAAACAGGAATATCCAAATTCAAGGATCAATTTGTGCTGGCGACGCATTCTGTGGTGCTACTCAAGCAAGCACTGGATCTCCTATCAGGTTCATATGGAGTGAGCCAGGTGCAGCCGCACCAAATCAAACTGGTCGCTGTTATGTTACAGGAGTCTTCAACCCAGATATGGCTTGTGGGTCCGGCATATATCTAGCCTCTACAATCGACCAATCACTGACAAGAATGAATCACGTTACAATAGATGGTGCTTACGGAATACCTGTCGACATAGACGGACAGGGTACAATCAAGTATGGTGCAATGGTCTTTGATGGCGCTAGTTTGTCTGTATCTAATCCCTCATTTAGAGACGTGAATACATCGAATGTCCTAGCATTTGGTGGAGCATCGCCTACTTTTGATGGAGGGACATTTGAGGTTGGTGTAGATGCTCAAGGATACAGAGGTCCCGCAATACAGGCATTTGGTGCTGGTGCGGGACTGGTAGTTATGCAGATCCTAAACTCCGCATTTACGGGTGAAGAAACCGATTGTGGAACTCAGGGCGGTGGGCGCTCGGCAGTATATCTGGAAAACTCATTCGTAAGAATGGACAATATCGCAATAACTGAAAATTCTTACGGGGCGTTTTTGAGGGCGAGCAGTGGATATCTAACCAATTCAACAATCGCCACTAAGTGTAACGCTGTTGACACAAATTCTCACCTATCTGCAAATGACCAAGACTACACTTTCGTAATTTCAGACAATTCAATCACACCCGCAGAGGGTGCAGGAATAACAGCCTATGACGGCGCAATTGTTGTCGCTGAGAGAAATGTTATCTCTGGTGTCTCAGAAGGTTCTGGATTTGGTATCCGTTCTTCCATCGTGACAGCCAATGAGAACACAATTGGACCAATCGGCGGTTGGAACGGTTTCTGGATTTACGGAGAGTCTGATGTTGTCGCTGAAAATAATACCATACTTAACACAGCAAAAGAGCCGGTATTAATCGGCGAATACCACCACAAAGACCAGGGATGGAATGTTCCTGCACCTACAAAGGCAAGATTGTATTTTGCAAACAACATTGTCTCTAACAATACTGGGACTTGCACATCTCAATACATGTATGGCGGAGACTTCCCATGTCCAGCATTCCACGTATACATGTCATCTGCAACATTCATGGACAATTCAGTCACAAACAACGCAGGTGACGGTTTCAGAATTAAAGGAGGTATTGTGAATGCACAAGGAAATAATATCGAAGTGGGCGGTTTTGGTGCCAACATTTCCCTTTACGATGACAATTACGGAAACAAGTTTGGTTCAATCGGATATTTCTCAGATAATACATATTCGAATGCATCCCAAATCTACAATGTTACAGAATCTAGAGTTGCAGTTCAAAGCGAGTTCATGCCAGACCCCGGCGCAGGAGAGATGTATCCTGTTCAGCTATCATGGGGCGGCGCTGAATGTCCATATGACACCGATGAGTGCATAGCCGCACCTCCAACCTCTGAATGGCCTCCAAAATTCATGCCACTATCAATGGAAGTGAACCAGAACGCAACAACATTCACCTATGCTGATGTGCAAAACTTTGACAGGTCGAAGATCCACATACAAAACCAAAACACTGCATGGGGTGTTCAAGTCGAACAAGGTGAATTGGTTAGATACCAAGTTAAGGCTGACAACTCTCAAGTTTCTGATGCACTTGTTATAATCAAGGATGCGAATGGTAAACCATTGTACAACATGACAACTGACTCTTTCGGATACACTCCTTGGGTTACACTGCCATCTAATTTCCACATTGATACCAACTGGGATCACGTTGCAATGGGTAACGAAACTGGAGTTGGCGAAGACTCTTGTGAAGACGGAATAGATAATGATGGAGATACTCTAAGAGATGGTCAAGACCCAGATTGTCAAAACGGAAATAGAGAATTGCCAACTTACAAAGTAGAGGCCAGTAAGTTTGGAAAGGGAACATCAGAACAAGACTTTACTCTTACAGGTATGGTTGACGAAGTGATAAACCTTGACAACCTTGCTCCTTCAGTAAGTGTGGACCAAGTTGATGGTACATCATTCGCTAGAACAATTTCTATCACAGGTTCAGCATACGATGGAATTGAAGGACCATATTTCAACGACTATGACTCAGTAATCAAGCAGTTTGGTGAGGTGAAGCGAGTAGAAATTCAGCCACATGGAAGTCTGGATTGGTATCTAGCAACTGATACCTCTGGAGCAAATGGCGAGGTTACAATGACTAACTGGCCATTCAAAACATGGATGTTTGACTGGGATATGTCTAATCACTTTGAGGAAGATGTAACATTCCGAATTAAGTCACATGATGGTCTTGATGACTCAATCACTACTACTAGAGTGTTCAAATTGAATATCAACCCACCAACCATAAACCTAGATTCTCCAATTAACGGATCTCTACACTCTGGTCAAGAAGTCCTCTTCAGTGGAACAGCATCTGATGATTACAGCGGTGTCCAAGGAAATGACATTCGAGACATCTGGTTCTCAGTTGTAGGACCGAACAATTATTCAGCAAATTATGCAGCTAACAGCGGTGGAGGAAGTGTATGGGCAGATTCATGGAATTTCTCGTCACTTCCAAGCGGATCATATACTTTCCAAGTTTGGGCCAGTGATTCTAACTACTGCCATCAAAGTATTGATGTCTGTAATCCAGATACAATCACTATTGAGATTGACAACGACAACAGAATTCCAATCGTTCAAGTAAGCGAGCCGCTGCCTATGGATACAGTTAGAGCATCAGAAGATACTGTAATTAGCGGTGTTGCAAGAGATAACGACGGACAGGTTACTAGAGTAGAAATAACGATATTTGATTTAGCAAGCGGAATTGAATTAAACGATGGTCCAGACCCAATTACTCAATTCTTACCAAACGGAGCATGGACAACCAACTGGGATACGAGTAAACTAATTCATGACCAGCAATACGAAATTTCAGTACGGTCATATGATGGCGAGGATTACTCTGCAACTACCACCGTACGGATTGTTATTGATAACCCGACAGATGCAGATAACATAGCACCGACATTCAACCCAGACGGCTGGGCTTCCACAATCAAGATATTCTGTGATGCAAAATCAACAGCATTCGATAAGTGCGGTGTTGGAGCTGAGATAAATCTACTAGAATTCTTCAACGATTCCGATGGAACAGGCCCGCAAGAAAGCCACATGGTCTTTGACATTTGGGATGACCCATCGAGTGCTTTGGACGATGACTACTCACAATACATCAGAATCACTGCTGACGGTAAAGCGGTATACAATCCGATGGACTCAATGTTCATGACCACATCTGAAATTAGTAACTGGTCTTTGGCTCAAGTTAGATTTGAGGCAAGGGATATCTATGATTCCATAGTTTACTCCTATGATGTCAGTTTCATTGTGCAAGGTGTAGAATTCACAGTGTCTCGAGTTGATTCAGGAGGAGTCAGTTTTGATAATCCAGCTGAATTCAGTGGAACTGGTCTTCCTAAATCACAAGTTGAGGCTCGTTTGGTAGATGGTGAGATTCTGCTAAATCGGACCATTATTAACGTAGATGGAACATGGACTATGCAGATTTCCTCAGGTCAGTTGGGTGATGATGGGTCTTACGAGATATACTTCCAACAAGATGGGCAGACTATTGGAACAAATGGTGATGTCATCAAATTACGAAACGGTGAATCAGCCGTTTCTGGACTTGACACTTGGGTATGGGTTGTGATTCTACTTGTAGCCGTTATACTATTGGCAGGTGTTGGAGCATACTTCTTCCTAGAATTCGAAGAGTTCGAAGATGAAGATGAAGAACAGTTAGGTGAGCAGCAAATGGAAGAGGATCCTTATGCTTGGGCAAAAGTTAGAGCAATGGAAAAGGCAGCAGGCGAATTAGCACCTGCACCTGCACCAGTGCCTGCTGCACAACCTCAACATCCTGGTTGGATTTGGGATGCTCAAGCCAACCAGTGGGTTGCAGATCCAAATTACAAACCACCTAGTGAGTAGTTCCGCACGGAAATACACAACAATCTAAGAGGAGTAAGGACAAGGGGATAATTATGGTCGCGCGCCCTAAGCCTGGAGTGCAAGAGAGGATATTGCTTCATTTATCTGACTTCTCGGATTTCATGAATTCAGTTGAAGTGCCGTTTTCTTTATCCCAAATGGGTATAGCCAACGCAGTTGCAATTGCTAGGTCAAATGTCCCAAGAGCTATTGCTGGATTGAAAGATCAAGGCTTGCTAATTGAAAGGCAAGCACACGTTCAGGGTGTTAGTAGAAAAAGAAAGGCGTATTTTCTTACAGATTCGGGCATGAATCTAGCAGACGAAACGTGGAAAAGACTTCGTCAATTCCCACTACGTGCTATTCTTCCGGGTGGCAATTCCATATCATCGACTTTGGGAGAAATACAGGACAAATTGCCGTTTACAATGCGACCTGTTGATGTAATTCGATATCTAGATGATAATGGTGTTTTAGATGTTAGATCACTATCAGCAGACCTTGTGGAAAGGGACCTCTCCAAACACGTGGAGAAGCAACTAGTCACGAGCTTAGGTGACCTTCCTAGGCTAAGACACTTTTACGGCCGTTCCACTGAATTAGAGAATATGGTTAATTTGCTGGAAGCTAGGTCTACAACACTAATGATACCCGGGATTGCAGGTATTGGAAAAACAACAATGGCTGCTAAGGTAATCGAATCGTTCATGCACAGGAGAAATCTACTATACCACAGATGCCAAGATTGGGATGGCAGTAGAGCCTTCTTCGAAAGTATTGCAGATTGGCTATCAAATATAGGGGATTCAATACTTGCAGACTATATCTCTGCTACGCCAGTTCCACAAGCCGCAGATGCTGCAAAAATCATAATCGATTCCCTGGTAAATTCTCCGGCATTAATTGTAATTGATGACTATCACAAAGTCAATGACAAGGTTTTGCACCAAACCATACAGGCACTATCTAGGGGACTGGTTGAGTGCGAGGGTGACATAGGTGTGGTAATTTTCTCTAGATCATTCAAAGAAGTGGTCCCTTTGAAAGATGCTGACGGAAGGATTGTATCCCTAGTTCTTCCACTAGAGGGTCTAGATCAAGATTCTACCAGGTTTCTTTTGCCTGCGTTTGATGATTTAGACAAAGAGAAGTTACTCTACATTCACTCATTGTCAAGAGGTCACCCACTTGTTCTAGAGCTAATCAATAGAGGAGCTTCTGCTGGTGCTTTCCATGAATCTCTAGAGAATTACGTCAATATTGAGATATTCTCTAAGTTGTCTGGTGAGCAAAAAAGACTCCTTGGGGCTCTTTCTGTGTTTAGAGAACCAGTTCATTTGGAAGCAATTACTGAGCAAGGATTGAACATAGATGAGTTAGATTCTCTAGTGGAATCTGGACTTGCAAGGCAAGCGGATTCTGACACTTACGATGTTCATGACCTCATAAGAGAATTTTTACTGCAAAGCCTAGATAAGCAATCCAAAGAAGAATTACATGTAAAGGCAGTCGTATGGTATGAAAAGCAAAAACTGGATAGCCAAACTGCACTTGAGTTAATCTACCATCTGATATCATCATCAAGAGATGACGATGCGGCTAAGATTATCGTCGATAAAGGAAGGAGTCTAGTAAAAGAAGGTCACATAGAACTGCTAGGTCTTCTAGATCTTGTTGATAAGAAATCAATCGGAGAAGAAAAAGCATGTCGAGTCGACAGATTGCGAGGAGAAGTGCTCTCACTTCTTGGTCGCTTTGACGAGGCTGAACAGGCATTTAGTGATGCAAAATCTCCAGCCGAATCAACAGGTCAAAATGATGTAATTGCAGATATTATGTCAAATCTCGCAGATATTGCACTGAAAAGAGGCGAATCAGACTCGAGTCTTTCGATGCACAAAGAAGCACTAGAGCTTTACATCTCTATGAATGACGCACTAGGAGCTGCTCGCTCTTACAGCAATATGGGTTACATATTGCGTCGAACTGGAAATAAAGAGAAAGCATTGGAAGCATATTCCGAAGTTGAAAAAATTCTTTCCAGTGATGACGCAGAGGAATTAATACCAGCAAGGATTGTATTAGCAAGAGCCTTACTAGACTTAGGCGAGAACGACCGAGCTCGAGACCATGCGTTATCTGCATTTGAGAGTACAGAATCATCAGACGACCCCATATTACACGCAAGGGCGCAGGCAGTATTGGGTAGATATTATGCTAAATCAGAGGATGCCGATCTTGCTTTACATCATTACACGGATGCGCTATCCACTATGGGCGAGGCAGGAGACCCGCTAGCTCTGGTAGAAGTCTCTATATTGTTAGGGGAAGTTTTGCAGGATAGTGGTCGAATTGAAGAAGCACTTGAGAGGTACAGAGAGGCACTGATAATATCAGAGGCAAACGATTTGAGGATGCAAATCGGAGAGTTACTTGCCAGACTTGGCGGGGTGGCTCCAGATAGGCAAAGACGAATGGAATATCTCCAAAGAGCGTTGTCTGTTTTCAGAGAACTTGGAGCTCAAACTCGTATGAGAGAAGTTCAGATGATGGTTCACTCTGCTGTAATGGGACGCTGATCAAAAATCAGGACGGTTTGCTGACAGGTAAGTTACTCCATCCTCGTATACTACCCAGATTTCACTAATACCCGACAGTGTAATTCTCCCCGAGTAGTTACCACCACTCGTTGCAGAGATTGAAATATCTCTATCTAGTTCATTTTCAGGATGATCTAAGTGAAGACCCTCATCATCTAACGTTAGGATGAATTCTGATTCATCAGCCTCTGTAAATCTCCATTTCACAGATTCTGCATATTTCACACCACCATCCTCTCTGCTTGCCAAATCGGCACGTTCGACAGCGGCTGCAAGGTCTGCCATATTCACATCCACCGCAGTTGTATTCCAATTTTCTCGAGTAGCAGTTTCCAATCCAAAGGCCCATACACTGAAAATTGAGAGAAATAAAACGCCTAATAGGAATGTGAAGATATAACCTAATTCGGTGCTAGCTCCCGCTTCATCTTTAGTCAATTCACGAGTCATGACGACACCTCAGTCATTTCAACATCTAAAGTGCTTATCTGCAGATTAAATTGAATTGGCTCCCCTGCTGCATGCCATATAGCTTCACTCGGCCCATAAGATGGTACTGGGACCCAACCAACATAATCCTGCAATAGTTCTGTGTTACCAGGATAGAGAATCCAATCCTCAGAGGTTTCCAAAGTCGTACTGGAGTATGCTGCAATCGCATCACCATAAGGCCCAACCCACGCCCTTCTCAAATCATACACCTTAGTTGATACTATACTCTCCCTCATCGATAACTCGATGTCTAGCGTCATAGCGCCTCCTCCGGTCGTGGATGTTTGTGTGGGGTGCATAGAGGGTATTGTTGCGCTAAATCTTGGTCCTGGTCCCTGCCTTTCTGGAGGTCCATTGAGTATTGCAGGTTCTAATTCAGGATGGTTAGTTACAATGGCTCCACCGCTCCATGCTACCTCTAATCCTGTTACCGAAGTGTCGAATTCATAAGTTAGTCTTGAAGTGTGGAATGCCCATGCAGTTGCTAAGTTGGCATGTGATGCATCATTTTTCTCTCCTATCAGAGTAATGCTCATACTTGCAGGGTGGCTTCCATCTCGCCAAGATGCAATTATTTCTCCTTCCGGCAAACCATTCATAGATTCCCAAGGTAATGTAGTTGAAATCCAGCCAGAGGCAGTTTTGTTTATTGCTATGCACCTATCGGCTCCATCATCTTCTAGGTTCAAACTACCAGATTCACCATTCATTCCATACATACTCTTGTAATCACTGAACTTTGAATTAGAGACAACAAACTGTTCGGAATTGTCCGGCATAAATGAACTACCAGTTACCTGCCCTGTATCGATTGATGGTATTACAGAGAGGCTATGCTCCCCTTTACTCCACTGGATTAACACATTTTGACTACTCTCTAGCATCAGTGAGTTTTCAGCATTGATTGGCGGCCACTCTACAGATATGGTTTGATTTGCAGGGACGGATATTCCTCCATTTTTCCAAGTGATTGTGGCCGCATCACTGCTCGGATTGGAAACACTTAGGTTACCCGAACTATGTGGTGCAATGAATCTCTTCGAAAGGAAATTACCCTCCTCTCCCATTAAGTATGACGCTCCACTATCGCCGGTTGTTATGAGTAAGTGTGCATCTGCATCTGTAACGATTTCTAGTAAACTGTCTTCGCTCAGATTAACAGATTTCTTCCATGAGTTTGCAACTCCTACGCTTGCAGATTGTATTGCCAACTCCTCCCCATATATCTCTCCAATTGCCCATTGAACAAGTAAATCATCGTCTGCAAATACCTCAATTTCTGTCACGCCGGCAGAGATAGGAATTGCCCAATTTTGCCCTTTCCCACTTGATGGATTTGGTTTTGTAGGTTCTACTAAAATTGAACCGGTGTCTCCTTTTAATTGAACACCGCTTAAATCGTGGCTAGAGTATATTTTTTCATCACTGTTCAGTCGTAAAACCTCACCAATTGATAGCATGTATTCTTTATCTCCCTGTTCGATTTCAACCGGGCCTAGTGGTATAGACAACCCATGTTTGGGCGTCACTAAAACGCTGTCAGTCAGGTTATTTGGTGTGAATATGAATGGCCTATCAGGTCCCAAGCGCAAGTCATCAAAACATACGGCTTGTATCATGCCGTCTGGATGTCTAATCTCTATGTCTCTGTCAAGATCAAGAGCATCTTTGATTCGAAATTGATCACCTTCATACCAAGACGCAGAGTACCACATTCCACCTCGCAATCTATCCCAATTTAGCTCTCCATCAACAGGGATTAATTCAACTTGAGATGAATCCCCAGGCATTCCAGTTTCAGATAATAGAGTAACCTCATGTCGCAAGATTTCCATCTGTGCCTGCATATCATTTCTCTTCAATGAGCCCTCTAATTCTTGTATCACAGGCATCAATGATAGAAGCATGATGCTAATTATTGAAACAACACCACCGAACAGCAAAACAGTTGCAACAGCAGCGCTTACTGCTTCATCATCTCTTTGATGAGAGCATGGAATCATTCGCTAACCTCCACAATTTGCAAATCAACTTCTAAGTCAATAACAGAATTGCCGCCATCCACAGTCAATCCATCAATCCCACTGGTTCTTTGCCACGGGCTTATTCCTCGATGTTGGTCCAGTGTTCCAGCAGCTCTGTGAAGTGTGTAATCAGTCAACCAAGTTTCGCTAAGTTGAGGAGTAATAGTTGGTCCGAGCGTTGATTCAAACCCAAATCTGAAATTCCAAGCATCGCCTGTGAAAAGACTAATTGGGCCAGCAGAAGTAAAATCGAAGCTAGCTCTTCTTCCATCAGGCAAACCTCCAACAGTGTTGATTGTACGAAGAGATAAACTAACACGCATAGTCCCATCAAACAATTCATCGATATTCATGTCAGGTGGATAGGTAATACTCCACGGCTCATCTGAGAAACGATCATACCTTCCGTCATTGACTAGGGCAATTTCATGCTGTCCTGTATTTACCTCCGTTTTGACCATTAGACCTGATAGCGATGCTTTTACGTGGCGGTGTATCTCTTTACCATTTGTATCGTAAATAGTAACGTAGTATGTGTTGCCTAGATTTAGTTCATGATTAACAATGATTTGCGTACTTGCGGATAAAAAATCAATATGTTGGTGCCCGCTTTGTGTCCATATAAATGCTGATGCAGCAGTTTCATTGACAGAAGTAACTTCAAATGATGATTGATTCTGTTCAATTACTGTAATTATATCATCGGGTGTTAAATCCGCAGATATTGTCCATTCTTCAGAATTAAGAATTGGCGTAATTGAACTGGTTATGGTAGAGATGGTAGTTCTAAGTCCTGTATCATTTATTTCTCCAGCAACGACATCGATTCTATTATCAAGCCTTTCAGCGATTCCATCTGCATTGGACCATGCCGTATTATCCTGGAAATCACTTACGTAGGGAGTAAGAAATACGAACACTCCTCCCATCATTGTAATGACCATAGCCAGTAGCATCACTACGCCGATTACTTCACTGACAGCGGGGTCATCAAGTTCCTTCCTTTTTGACCTCACAGAAACGACAAGACCAGTCTCCCTCTTATGGTTTGACCAAGTGTGAGCAAAAAAGTGCTCATCATAGTATACTAATTCTCTCACGGGAAAGAACTTCAGGTTCTTCTTGACCTATGTGATGTGTGAAATCTGGACCTTCTTGATGCGAGATTCTGATGTCTCCCTCGAATATTTCATCTATATGATAAAGGACAGTAGATTCTGCTAAATGCGCTGCGTTGTTTTTTTGTGAGAGGTGTGTCAAAACGATTGAACGCGTATTTTGATTAACAACTCTCGACAAGAAGTCGCCCGTTTGATGATTTGACAAGTGACCACCTCTTCCGGATATTCTCTCTTTGAGTTTCATTGGATACGGGCCGTTCCACAATCGGCTGTTGTCGTAGTTCGCTTCTATTGAGATATGCTGACAACCAGCGACGTGATTGACTAATTCATCTGTCCACGATCCTAAATCTGTCAGAACTGCTCCCCGCTCTCCACGATGACTAGCAATAAATGCAACATTGTCAGCACCACTGTGTGGAACAGGTATTGGAAGTAACGCTAAGTCATCAGCAAAATTTAGTGCTTCTAAGTTTTCAAAAAGGTGGACATTTCTTAAATCTAAATTCAGTGCAGTAGCCGTCCTATCGTTACAGTAAACTGGAATATTCCACCGTCGTTGTGTAATGGCTGCTCCACTACCATGATCTGTGTGATGGTGAGTGATTAGCAAGGCATCGATTTCATCAACCCTGATGTCCATTCGTGCTAGTCTTTTCGTTAATTCCTTACCGCTAAATCCTTGGTCAATAAGTAACTTAATCTCACCACATTCCAGTAATGTCGCATTACCGCGACTACCAGTTCCTAGATGAGTAAATGACAGCGACATATCAGACTATACTAGGTGAGCGCGTAGAGCACTTGAACCCACGGTATAAATTCGCTATTTTTGTGGTTATTCTATGAAAAAACAAAGATAACGGAGCGAAAATTGGGTATGAACAATGCTCCATCACTCTATTAAGGCGGTTTTGGTGCATCCCCATATAACGGTCAGTTGTACCCGATAGGTGATTTGATTGCGACGCTCCCAGTCTACGCTACTATTGACAGTGTTGGTTGTTGCTGGTCTATTCTTTGTATCGCAGTTACCAGCGATATCGAATGTTGGGACAACAGATCCAAACTTGACCAACAAAGAAGAACCTCCTTTACAAGATAATGATGGTGATAAAATACCTGATGTGTATGAAGTTATATTCAGTGATTGGATAAATTTCACATCTCCAGATAACAGATCTGTAATAATGAAAGGTATGGATAAGGACGATTCTTCAGATGCACCACTGGACAGAGATATAGACGGCATGAACGCTACAGAAGAATACTGTTGGCCTTATCCGGCAAACTGTACAGATCCTAGTTTTCCAAAAGGTCGCACAGGAGTCGTTAATGAATCAGGCGAACGCTGGTATCTCGACCCAAGAGTTGCTGATACCGATGGAGATGGCCTACCTGATGGCTTTGAGGCCCACATGTGTGAAAAATTGGGCGGCTACAACCAGCTTGACTACATTTTTGAATGCGAACATTTCAATCCACTAAACGCAAGTGACGCAATATATGATCCAGATGAAGATGGGTTTGATGTGAATCGGGATGGATTCATGAGCAACAATGAGTTGCTTACAGCGTATGAAGAATATAGTTACGGCATGCCATCTAATTGGACTAATGAGTTAGATGGTCTGAGGTGCCATTCACCTAATCCTGGGGCATCGGTATTGATGGATTGGCCATTCATCAATTCAAATTCTAGTCTACTGCCAAACATTCCTTCTGCCTGTGCTAGGAATGGCACAGAAAATACGATAGATGAAAATATTTGGCTCGGAACAAATCCAACCGAATCAGACAGCGATAGATATGCATATGATGGTGTGAAGCATAGAAGATTGTTCCCATCCAGTGGCGATGGCATTAGTGATGGATGGGAAATTCATTTTGGATTAAATCCACTAAACAAATCAGACTCATTACTAGACTTGGATAACGATGGTTGGGATGCAAACAGAGATGGAATCATCAGTACAGATGTCGATAGATCTACGCTAGGTCTTAGTATAGGGGAGGAATTATCTACACTAGAAGAGTACCTTGTTTACCTTGATGATGATAACATCGTAAAATCAGGAATGAGGTCTGTCGAACTATCTTCAACAGAAGGAACTTACACAGAATATTCACTAACACCTGAATTAGCTGACCCTACTGGGATTTCTATTCTTAATCATGATGTTCGAGTGATTGAAAGCGATGAGCAATATTTGTGGGTCGGATCAAAATTAGGTATAACAATAATCGATTTTGAAGAATCTACCTCCCAAGATTACCATCTACCTCAAGGTCATGATCTACACGATTTGGTTATACTGGAAACACATTTAGTGATGATTACAGAATTAGGTGTTTGGATTGCTGAGAAGGACTCAGGTTCAATAGGGGATATAGATAGCTGGAATTACTACCAAGGAAGATATACTGCGGGAGCAGAATTACAAACCGATGGCGGCGATGATTATGTTATTGCTTTAGGCCATGCAGGATTCGGATCTGTTTTCCAGATAAACCAGCAGTCTATCACACAATACGAGGTTGGTAGTGGAATAACCGACAATATGAATCTTGGAAATGCAACAGCCACTTCGATAACTCACGTTGATGTTTCGGATGGGCCAATGACTCTATTCGTTGGAACAGATGTGGGATTATTCTCTGTGGAAACCGCCTCTGCTAGAGATGCGTCTGTTCCCAATTGGAAATTTTACTATTCACTTGAACCCACTTCAATTCAATCTAATATCGATAATTTACGTGCATTGGGAGCAGAAGGAGGAGGTAACCCAGCAACAGTTAACACAATATTAGCCGATGGTCCTCAAAGTGCTGAATCTCAGGTATTGTGGGTTGGGACTAACTCCGGGTTACATAAGTTAGACCTGTTAACAGGAGCTTTGACATATGGCGGAGATTATGAACATCAAGGATTTGACGGTGTATCTGTAAGCAAGGCGAACGAAATCCACTCAGTTTTCTCAACTGGAAATGAGATAATCGTAGGCTCAGCGTGGGGTATGTGGTCGATTAGTGGATCATATTCTGCGGCATATGGTATGACAAATCAAGAATGGGTTCCTGGATTAATCTCATCTATTTGTGTTCATAGCGTTTCAGGAATTGATACTATTTTCCTCGGCATCGCACCTGGAAGGTATTCTAACCTCGAGCTTATGGATCCAATGGCCAATGACTCAGATGCTGACGGAATACTAGACGGCTGGGAGGTTAGGTATGGATTAGACCCGACAGACCCGTGGGATGCCTTGTTAGACGCTGATGGAGATGGAGTAAATTTGGATTCAGATCCTCAAAATGAGCGATTGTGGACCAACCTTAGAGAGTTCAGATATACGGGAATAAGTCCAAATGGTTACAACTCAACAGATCCTGGTGAAATTGATACAGACGGCGATGGGGTTGGAGACGGAGCAGAAGTGTTTGGTATATTCCATGAACATACACCACTTAATTGCCATTACACAAATCAGTATGATTACACACACGTCTGTGACGATGCTGCTGGTCTTGCCGCAAATACGACTTATCTAGCATCTTTGGGAGTTGATAGCATAACTGATCCAACTAATCCCGATTCAGACGGAGATGGTATGCCAGATGGTTGGGAGATAGAAAATCGAAGGTGGATTGGAGCCACGTTTACCGGTTCTAACAACTGGACAATGGACCCAATGGATCCAGATGATGCAAACTGGGATGCAGATGGCGATGGGCTAAGCAACCTATGCGAGTATCAATGGACTCTAATTAGGGAAGCAGGAATCGCTGGCGACCTACTTGAGAGTCATTTTGAATCTGAGGCAGAAGCAGAAAAGTGGGTTAAAGCAGACCCTAACAATGTTGATTCCGATGGAGATGGATTGCCTGATGGCTGGGAAGCAAGAGGTGCCTGCACTTGGGATGTAACTAGGGCTGGTATAAATCCACTAAATGGAAGTGATGCTTTTGAGAATCCAGATGGAGATGGATACGATATCAACCATAACGGAATCATAGAAGATAATGAAGCGTTTGTAAATTGGTTAGAGTATCACATTCGCGACAATTTATTTGATGGAAATCAAAGTTTAGATGGGGAACCCATACCGAATAACTTCTCGACTGACTTGTTCAGAAATATTTCTGATTGGGCAGAACCTGAAGCCAACTTTGGTGATGGGGTTGCAACAGGAGATCCAACAGATTCAGATTCTGATTCCGATGGTATGCCTGATGGATGGGAAATTTGGTATGCTAGATGGCATCTACTTGACGCAAGGTGGTCCCTAGATCCATTAGACTCAAACGACAGGTGGGAAGATCCTGATGAAGACGGTATGAGTAATTGGGAAGAATACAATAGCATAGCACCCGAATTCTCGGAGACCAATAGTAATCGATCAAGTCCACAATGGTATGTAACAACTGTAGGAAGTGGCTTCACATTGCAACAATGGTCGGGTATAACAAATACTGAATCATTTGGTTCCTTTATCAGTTCAGATTTAGTAAACGTGTCTGGGTTGACAACCGATCCAACGAACCCTGACACAGATAACGATGGTTTCCTAGATGGGCTAGAGTTAATGTTCACTGCGTGGAATGATACAGCCCAAACATGGACTCTCAACCCACTTGTTCCCGGAGATGGAACATTCGATGCCGATAACGATGCATTAACCGATGCACAAGAATTCTCACTTGTTACAACTAATCCAGAAAACGGTGAACAGCACCCACCAGATGCTCCATTAATGTACGTCGATGGTGATCTTAATGACCCAACACAAAAAGCTCAGAGGGTGTACTCTATAATTCTAGAAAAGGGGCAAAGAGGCAAACGCCACTTAGAAGAATTCCAAATATGGCAATCATCCGGCGTTGCTAACACATTTATTTCAACACTTATGGGAATAACAGACCCTACAATCTCCGATACTGATGATGATGGTATGATAGACGGGTTTGAGTATTGGTTCACAAGTTGGGACTTAGAGAATAATCGCTGGTCCATGAATCCACTAATTGATTCGGATCAGTGGCTAGATAGCGACATGGATTCGGTAGATTGCGATAGAGATGGTAACATTTCGCTGGATGAGCAATTTACAAACAAACGAGAGTATGAATCTAGAGTTTACGGAAAATATTCTCAGCGTTTAAGCACGGGTAGCGGCCTTATTGGATTTGGTGATGACGCAATAGATGCCTATGTGGAAGAAGGCAGTACAGAGCTTGAAGCTAGAAGGGCAATATTCAATACATTCGTAGGAAAAAGTTCATCCTCAGCCTCTAGGATGAATATGATTAATGATGCAGATTCAAATACATTCAACAGAACCTTATTCGGAATTAGCGACCCAACTCACCCAGATTCTGACCAAGATGGAATCGATGATGGTTGGGAATTCTGCTATGCAATTTACGGTTTACCAGATCCTACAACACAGAATCATTGGGCAACCAATCCAGTCAATCCATTTGATGTAAACTACGATCCAGATAGTGACGGTTGGTATGACAGGACGTCATTTGATTCTCCTGCAACTCAAGGCCAGTGGGATAATCGGCAATTCACGCCGTCTGGCGAGGTCATACAGAATGGCATTGGGGATCTTCCATTCACGAATTTAATGGAATACCTAAATGGAACTAGGCCAGATACAAACGATTCTGATGGTGATTCTGTTACTTTCAACACAGTTGTAAATTCCGGCCAGGTCACTTCTCATGATAGGGATTTTAATCTCTCTGATGGAAGAGAGGTTTTCAAGTATGGAACCAATCCAATGGACAACGATACGGATGGGGACATGTTACCTGATTGGTATGAATACAAGAAAGGCTGGAACGAGTCCAATGATAATTATTCTTCACGAGTATTCGTAGAGGTTCAATGGATAGATACGGCAACTGGCGGTTCATGCACATCCTCCACCACATCATGCCGCCCGTTATCTCAGAATGCAGGTAACCTATCAAGACCTTCATTGGGATGGACTTGGGCTACATTTAATCCAACTAATCCTTTGGATGCCAATGAAGATCCCGATCAAGACGGAAACTGGGATTGTTCTGCTACTTGTGTTTACACAGCATATACAAATTTCATGGAATTCTATGCTATTGCAAATCCGAATCTAGCATCTCCAGACTCCGTAAGATTGTCTGGAGAAACCCTGGACGGCAGCCCCATCACTGAATGGTGGCAATTTAGAGCATTCACTCTTGGGTTAGGTGAAGATGACGAAGATTCTACTAACTATTTGGGAATGAACAGACAAAATATTGATGACAATAGTTACGCACTAATAATCAATGATATGGACACAGATTTCTTGTCATTAGATTCGAGTGATGACATTGTGATGTGTTCAGGGGATTTAACAGATGAATGGGATCTTTACTACATTGGAAGCACACAACGATCACCAGCTATTGACTTAGGTGAGCATGAATATGGATGGTATTATCTCGATTTAGATGACGATCACATAGCAGAGGGTAGCGATCCACTAAATTGGGACACAGATGGCGATTGGCTTGTTGACTGGTTCGAAGTAAAAGATGACGAAGAAGACGGTGAACGAGGCGACTCATCTCCGATTCGATATGATAGCAGAAATACCGCCTGATATCTCCCAGAATTCCCCCTATAGGGGGATTTCTGAATCTGACGTGCCGCCGCATAATTCAAGGCGTATGCCTGCAGCCATTACACTGGCGAATAGTTCATGATGCACAAATCATCTTCAAGGGGCGCCTTGATTGTCATGGTGTTTATTTTGCTATTAACGCCTCTTAGTCCCCTATCTGACACATTCATAGGAGACGCAGAGGCAAACACTCCCACACGCCATATATACTCCTTTTCGGACGGAAGTGTAGAAAATATTGCTCTTTACCAAGGTGGAGCAGATAGAACGACTAAGGTATCCTTGCCCAAAGGTGCAGAGGTATTAGATGTAGAGGTGACTCTTTCTGGCGCATCTTCAACCGGTTGGTCACAAGTAACAACTGACTCGTATGAAGAATGGATGATGGGAGTTTCATCGCAAACTGATTCTAGAAGCGAGGAATTGACACTTGGATTTGCGGATTCAGAGAATGTAAATTATATGCACTCACTTGAGTCTGAAACCTCATCCCAAAGCACAGCTTGGTTGGATAACGGAAGCTTTGCGATTAGACAACCTCACACAACTAATTCTACTGAAACAAGATTTAGCAATCAAGTAAGAATGACGAGTCAAAACTTCATGACTCTTGGGCAGGGTGCGATATTGAAAAATCATGATTGGTTGTTTATGTCAACATTTTCAGGAACATCATTTGACAAGGTAGTAAACAGAATGCATCCTAATAATGTCACTAAAGACATCACAGTAGACTTAGTTAGGGAGAATGGTTGCACGCTACCATCCGATCCAAGTTACTCCTACTACAAAGCATATGGATTCAAAGATTGGACGATAACAGATGATGAGATGCTATACGGCATATTTTCAACATACAAGTATGCTTACTCTCAGTCAACACCAACAGTTAACCTCCGTGTATTGGCGATAGACGTCTCAGATGACTGGGTTTGGAAATGTGTAGATTCCTATGACTTGTCACCACAATACGGTGAATACAATGGAATATCGTTTGACAGAGATACTGGTAAAATTTGGGTTGTGCACGGACAACAAAGAAGAATTGTTTCCTATGAGTTTAATGATAATGGTCAATTTAACCGTGGCCAGGAGATGTATTCATTCTCCTCTGGTTCAACTTCGACAACTGAATGCGGAAAATCCACAAGCACCGTTCACGGGCTAACAGTTCATTCTGGATTCTTTTACATGAGGTGTATGAAGGGTTCCTACTATCAAAACACAGATCAGCTGAGTGCATGGGGTATATCTGGGACCTCCTCGTCACTAGTGCCTCAGGTAGGTATTCGTGATATTCCAGTAAGAGGATACGGTTTATTCTATGATGGCGAACGCCTTCTTTCTGTTGACACTGGCTACAGTACTTGGAGTTCTAGCACCCTGTATTACAGGGAATTTGGTATGGGCTTGACTTTCCCAACAAATCCAGCACCTGGAACTACTACCTGGATAGGAGAAACACTTACCACTTCAGACGATGTTTTGTCGGTAAATGTTGAGAACCACTGGTCTGCACCTACACAAGGTGATAGAGTTGACTATTGGGTTAGTGCAGACAATGGGACACATTGGGAGCCTGTAAAGAAAAACCAAACAATCCATTTTTCTCATCCAGGAAAACAATTGACTTGGAAAATGCAACTAATTGGCTCATCTGCGGTATCCTGGTGGATGACTATGGAATATTCAACTTCATATGAGACGAGTGGCGATTGGACAAGTGAAACCATATCCACCGGGACAAATGTCGGTAAGGTTAGAGCTGTTTGGACCGAAGACACACCTTCATCCGGGTCTGTATCGGTAATGGTTTCGAATGACAACGGGTCAACTTGGGAAGATGCCCAAAATAATCAGGAAGTTTCATTTTCAACTCAAGGTGGTGGCAATGAGCTACTGTATGCAATTCTTTTAGATTCAAATAATTCCCTTGAAACTCCGAAATTAGATTCGTTTATTCTATGGTATGAGGAGGGTTACCCAGATGGTCCTCAACTCGACATAGGTGGAGATGGAGATTGGGATTGGCAATCAATCCTATTCCTAAACGAAAGTTCGGTTGTTGCATCTGACGATTCACCTGTCGGTTCGGTTGTTTCAAAATCTCCAACACTGGTTGATGCCTTCAATCAGCACATACCAAACAATGGATTAGGAGATGTAGAAATCACCATTGCTGTAAAAGCAAATAGCCCAGGTCGAGTGAAATTGACTAATCTGGACATTGAGTACCGAATGAAAACCAGAGTCATAGACGCTAGCTTAGAAGGTGGTATGGTCGCTCCAGACGGAGTCTATCGCAACCTAGTTGTTAGAATGGCTGACGGTGACCTAGTCGACAAGGTAACCGAATCTACTATCGGATTGAACAATTCATATGGTGGAGATCCAGCGTTTAAGTGGCTACGTGGAGATTCATGCACACTCGTTGATGATGCTGACGGCATAGTTGAATTTGATTTAGCAAATTGCACATCGACAATAGATGTTGAGGGTATTCTTTCAATCAAAATGCCACTCCGCGTAAACTGGACATGGGATGATGAGAGAAAAATGGAGGCAATAGTCTCAGTAAGTGATGATTTAGGTCCGCAAGTAAACTCATGGATCACAGACACATTAAGTTTGAATGTTGAGAATGACATTCAGCTAGATGGAATGAGGGTATTTGAGGAAACCGGGAGAGAGTTGTATGCGGGAGACTGGGTAAGAGGTGGATTCAACCTTTCAATCAGTGGTTCGATATTCTTTGAGAATTCTGCCCTATCTCCGAGATCTGGTGAGTTTGACCTGAGAATATTAGGACAAAATGTAACTTATGACGGGGATCCAATTGGCGAACCTTACATAATACACTCCGAAGCAAATCCAGCATTTGGTCAGTATAATATGACGTTCAAATCACCAATTGAGTCATCAGCAGGTGGAATGGTTTTGTATGTTGAGGCAGTAGATTTACCCAATGGTTCAACCTACCTCAATCCTGATTATAATACAATCAAACTAATATTTGACGGCAACGCTCCACTGGTTCTCTTTGCCAGTCCTGAAATGGGTAGTGAAATGCAGAAAGGACCACCATCTCCTGGTGGACAAGCTATTGAAATCGTGATTCAGGACTCTGTAGACCCTCCTCAAATCCTAGACCTTCATTATTGGATTGGGTGTGAACCCGGTGAGCATGAGAAGTGTGACGACTCAAATTTCAACGGACTACCTGAGCCAATTGAATATCGTTCAAAGACATTGACAACTCCCGAAGTAATAGCTGGCGGCTTGAATATCTTCAATGGATTAATAGACGATTCGATGTTGGTGCATGGAGATAAAGTCGCATTTTATGTCACAGGACAAGATGGTCAGGGCAACGTAATCGCAATGGGTGGCTCTCCTGTTTGTGAGATTTCCAGCAACCAATACTGCGGTGAAAGACCTGGTGATGTTGCACCGATTTGGGAGAATTCGCTCTCTTGGTATAAAATTCGAGAAGAGTTCGAACCAATCATGGATATTGACAATTCTACAATTCTTGGTCATGACGATATGGAACCATTACATCCAGGAATATCATATACAGCTAACCTGATGGTCGTGGACATAAACGGATGGTGGGATGTGAGGTCGATTCAATTGGCGCTTGGTGGAGATTTTGACGACGCAGAAACTTCAATATTCGCTCAAATTTCAAAATCCGCTGATGGCTTGCCTATCCTTCATTTAGAAAGCGGTGGCACAGGTTTGGCAGTTTCTAATTTGTATTCTCAGATTAGCATAAATCCTGAAAATGAATCAAGAATGATGGTTTCAATTAAATTCCAGTTAACTTGGAGTTTCCCAGAGATTTGGGATACCAATGGTGAATATCACTTCATACCAAAAGTAAGGATTGAAGACAAACCATGTGGAATTGAGGCGGTACTTCCCTGTAATGTTCACAAAGCAGGACTGGGTAATGATCTCTGGAGTTTGGATAATGATTTGCGATTTGATACACAATCAGGCCACATTTTAGCAATTGAACTAAGAGATGGAACAAATCACTACAACCCTGAATTCGAGGAAACCTCAATCGGTGCTGGTCAAGCACTGAGATTCAGTGGAAGGGTGATGTTCTCTGAGGATGAAATTTCAGCGCCCTCTGGTTCCTTTACGATATCGCTGGGTGATTATGAACATGAGTGGACGACTACAAGTAGAGAAGGAGGTTACTTTTCCATCGATCTTCTGGTCCCTGATGTAAGGAGTGGTCACTTAGATTTACGTGCCAAACTGACTGATTTACCAGGATTAGCAGAGGACCAATCGGAGTTCAATCCAAGACTCAGATTAGCAGTTGATAGTGAAAGTCCTACAATTCATGCAATCAATTTCAATTCAATCGTTCCCGGTGGAGAAATACCCATTAACACTGCTAATAACCTACGCGTAATGCTTGAAAGCAGAGACGACCAAGGATTTGATGTTGATAATCCAGCAGTGCTTCATTACATCGTAAGGGCAGGTGATGCTGAAATCAGTAGGGGCACAGTCCCATTAACAGATTCAACAGGATTTGGCAACGAAGTGATTTGGTCTGAAAATATCGATCTCACTGATGGCGGAGCAACTATCCTACTTCCATCGTATAGCATCGACGTTTGGGCAACAGGATCCGATGCTTCAGGTAATCCGTATGGTAGTTTGCAAAACACAATTGATGACCCTCTTGCTAGTTGGTCGTTTGCACTCACAGGTCCTGATGTTAGCTTGCGTTCACCCGAGACTGTTTGGGAATGGTCTAATCCATCTCCAGAACCAAACGAAGTTGTAACACTGAAAATAGATTCTGTAAATTCTGGCGATTCGGGCAACTTGACATTTATTTTGCAAAGATTGAATGCAGAAAATAATTGGGAAACTGTTTCTATGCAAGAAATAGACTTAGCAAGTGAACAACGGTTTAGTGTAAAACTGGAAACAATTTCGTCGCAAAATGTTGGAGACACACTTGAATACAGGATATTACTTCTAGATTCAGGTGTTGAAAAAGAAAGAATTTCTGTAACTCCACTATTCGTGAAGGAGGAAGTTAAGAGAGACGGTGTCGCTTTGGCTAACCAAGTTGCAGACTCAAAGTTATCAGTTGTTATGTATGTAATTGCCTTGTTAGCAATATCCTATGCCGTTTGGACGATGGTGCAAATCAGAAAAATGCGAAATGATTCTGATACTGATGAAAATGACCAAACAGATGAAGTCGAAATCGAGATGACCAAAAAAATAGTTCCCGAAATTAACCAATTAGGAGGTGCTTCCGTGGAACAGAGTGACAACCTTGCTGCGGTTCCACCGTTGCCACCTACTGGACTTCCTGCAGGATGGACTATGGAACAGTGGAATCATTATGGTGAACAGTATCTGGAGAGCCTTTCAAAAGATAGTATAAACCAAACCTAAGAGAGGTTTTGCTATGGGTGGAGCAGAATCGATGGTCACACTGCAGGAAAGATTAGTCAATCTAATCAATCAATTGAACATGCCAATAATTGAAACCAGCATGGTTATCTCAAGATGGACCAATAAATTGCTGAAGGAGTTAATGCAACACACCAATGAGGTTCCAAGTAATCTGTTAAATCAATGGCCGCTGGACTTAGACCCAATTGAAAGTGAATCATCATTTGACTTAGAAAAAGCTCTTGCAATGGTTGACAGGGATAGGATTGATATCCTTGATACCTTAATTAGGGTAACACTTGAGGAAGAACAAATGTTAGTTAGTGATGCTTTAGGTGTAATGAGATCATGGGAACATCTTGTGAGGACACAATTATCGCAGGCCTCAGGGCCTGGACAACTGTTTTCTCCCACTATAATACCAGATGATTTTTAGGTGGTTACATGAGATTTATAATTTCAATTTTCATAATATTTTCAGCCAGTTTTTCGGGTTGTTTCGGAGCCGACGAGATATTCTCTGAAAAAAGAGGGATACCTGGTGGCTTAGCATTAGCATGTTTGCAGGATGACAAGTTTGATTCTATGGAGCTTCATTTTCTATATGAAGAAGGATATGATCCAATTGCAATGAACCTTGCTAAAACCAGAGTCCAAGAAGTCTGTGACAAACCAGGTGGAGTCTCTATTAGAGCAAAAGAGGTCAATTTCGACAAGAATGGGGCTTGGTCTGCCGACGACGTTCGTGATGCTAGATGGGATTTAGGAAATGATGCTATGGACTCTGATACCTTGCACTGGTATTTCCTGTTTCCAAAGGGAACATACACCGATGACTCAGTTCTCGGTGTTGCTGTCGATGCATCTACCGTTGCAGTGTTCAAGGATTCAGTCGAAGAGTCCGAGGGTTTTCTTGGAAGACCTTCTAGTGAGGAGGTTGAGCGAGCGGTAACAATCCATGAAATGGGGCACTTACTTGGATTGGTTAACTTAGTCTACACATCTCCAATCGATCATGAAGATCCCGAGCACGAAGGCCATTCAAACAATGAAGATTCAGTGATGTATTGGGCTATTGAAAGCACGTCAGTTGGTAATTTCATCAGTGGGGAAATACCTGATGAATTTGACGCTGACGACAAATCAGATTTAGCGGGTATGGCGAATGGTGAGCTGAAGTGCTCTAATCAACTTTGGTCATGATATTCTTGAAACTTGTACGCTTGCATCTCTCCATGCATCAAATATCGACCATAAGTATAGCAAGATCCACAGGACCAACGTGAAAGCTAGAGGAATTTGCAGGAAAAGCCAATCAAAGCCTCTGCGATGATTCCTGTTGAAGTGCTGACCAAGGTAAAGGAATGGAACAAGTGCAAGTGCTACTGCAATTATTGGACGAAATGCACCCCAAATACCCACTCCAGCAGTGATTTCCTCCCAGATTGTTTTACTAATGGCCATTGTGTCTATTTCGGAATCTGACTTTGGGACAACGACTTCCAATTCTAAGTCATCGTCCTGCATAATGTTAGCCTGATAAATCATCTTTGTCAATGTGACGACGAAAATGCTCTTTGAACTGGAGTTCTTAGCCGATAATGTGGATAAGCGGGTTTTAGTCACAGGTTTCGAGCCTTTCGGGCACCACAAAGCAAACGTCTCAGGAGAGGTAGCAATCTCTCTACAAGGTGAGACTATTAGAAATCACATTATTGAATCGCTAATCTTGACCGTTGATGAGAATGGGTCTAGAACCGTTTCTAAGTTACTAGAGACAAACACCTATGCTGCTATAATTCACATAGGTCTTGCAGAAAATGCAACAAGACCAAGAATCGAGGTCAGAGCGAAAGATTTCCTCAATTTCACAATTCCAGATAATCTTGGAAGATTAGTAAAAAATCAAACGATTTCCGGAGATGGAGATAGAAAGTCGACCATCCGTATTGAAGATTGGGACGTAGGCAATATGATTGACAACCCTGAAATTAGTGATGACGCTGGAGATTACATCTGTAATGAAACACTATACCACACACTATCATCGATTGATTTCAGGACCCCATGCTTTTTTTTGCACCTGCCTAAAAATCAATCTAATGCAAAAGGATTAGTTTTGCAGTGTATAGATAGAATGCTAAGACCCGCATGTGTCGATGTTGGGGCTGGAGCGATAATCCACCAAGGTAAATTCCTTGCCGCACGCCGGTCTAAAGATGAGAAGCACGCTGGTTGGTGGGAATTTCCAGGAGGGAAATTCGAAGATGGGGAAAATGCTAGTGAATGTCTTATCCGGGAAATATTTGAAGAGTTGGAATTAGTTGTTGAAACTGGGGAATTAATCGGCAAATGGATATATGATCACGGCGACATAGTTGTTCGACTACATGTTGTCGAGTGTTTCATAGTGAGTGGAGAGATAAATCTACACGTTCATGACAAACTAATGTGGTGTGATGGTCCTGATGAAGTTGATTGGCTTGGCCCGGACCGAGATATTGCAAAAGCCATCAGTGCCAGGCTGTAGGCTCACCCGATGCGTCCATTGACAAATCATCCCTTACCTTTCTTGGAATATAATCCCTGCCTTCATGCCAAGTTGCTGCTTCTAGCCAATCCTCCAAGCCTTCTCCACCAATCTCGATAGTTATCACTCCTCCTAGGGGTTCTTTGTCATCTATTGCGAACGCAACTTTCCCTGCCAAAGCAGCCTGACGAGAGATATGGAACACCGTTCCACTCGTATCAAGATTCAAAGACATGCAGTCTAAAGCAGTGTCTAATATCCTTTGATTGTGGAGCTTCAATAAAAATGTATCAAGAGGTACTCTATCGCAAGCAATAATCTCATTACTGCTTGAGGGGAAGGTTGCTTTTTCTGGCAATTTGGATTGAAAATCAGGAAATATTTGCATTACTGACTCCAACACCAATTCCGGTATATCTGCTCCTGAGATTATTGTCGAAACAACGACGGAGAACCCTTCACCTACTCCAGACAGAAACAGGCGGCCCATATTGTAAGCCAGAACACCATATCACATGAACTTGAAGGCGAAACTTATCATCCGGCGATGGCGAGGGATGTCAACATGGAGGTTCGGGTATGTGCCGTAATACCTGTCCTTAACGAAGAGAAATACATCTCAAAATGCGTAGAAAGTCTCCTTTCTCAAACTATTGATATAGACATTTTAGTATTGGATGGTGGTTCAACAGACAATACTTTATCGATTTTGGAAAGTTTTGGTGACAAAATAAGAGTTGTCAAAAATCCAGGAAAGAGGGTATCTCAAGCAAGAAATCTGGCTTTGGAGTTAATCGATGATAAGGTCACGCACTGTCTTGAGTTAATCGGGCATTCATATGTTGACAGCGACCATGTTGAAAAGCGAGTCAGGGATTTATTACAACTAGAATCAGAACTCGGCATCAAAATAGGAGCGATAGGCTGTCAAACTAAACCAGCTGGAAAAAGGACTGGAGTTGAAAGTTGGATAGAATCAGCATTATCCTCTCCAATTGGGTCGGGAGGTGGTCAATTTAAGAATTTCAAAGGAAAACAAGAAACGAAGGTACCAGCTTTTTGTATTCATAACGTGGAAGCATTGCGGTCTGTTGGTGGATGGGATAATCGTTTCATAACTAGTCAAGATAGCGACCTTTCGATGCGTTTAATTACACAAGGATGGAAGTTGTGGAGGTCAGATGTGTCTTGTGTATATATGCACAAGAGAGCCACGTTGACAAACTGGTGGAAGATGAGTCATAGGTATGGTTTTTGGCGCACCAAGGTTCTACTCAAACACCCAACTAGGTTTGATGTTAGAGAAATCTTGCCATTGTTTGGTTTGTCCCTACTATTTTTGTTACCTGAATGGTGGTGGGCTCCTTGTGCCTATATTGCAACATTAATTTTGACAGGATTAGTTTACAAATCAAAGGAGTCAAGCAATTCTGCAGTATTTGGAATACCACTCTGCCTTATCATACTACATACAGGATTTACATTAGGTTTATTCGATGGTCTAGTAAGATCTGGTCGTCCTCCATCTGACAGGGAATGATTTACAAACCTTCATTGATACATTTGAATTGGGTTGTAAAGATGGCACGACAATTAACCTCGATTGTGCTACTCATAACTCCTGTATTCGTATTGAACGCTCTGAGAATAATTGTCACACCATTAGGTGATATGATGTCAGTATCAGATTATCTCACTATTGGATTGAATGGTGGTTCAATTTTAGTTGGAATTATGTTGTTTAGAAAGACTAGAGTTGTTAGAGACCATGAATGGCGTAGGAGTAAAGCGATAAAATCAGTTGAGGGTCACTTCAAAGCAGAAGATCGAGGAGTATGGAATAAAGAGCTAGAGATGGAGAGTGGTCTGTCTGCTGAAGGCCAAGCAAACCTCAAGGGAGATGTTGCTTCAGTTGTTGGGATTGGAAGTCCTTTGGTTTCAAATGAGGTAGATACGGAAGTCGAGGTAGAGATGTTGATAGACTCTGAGCATGTTAGAAAAGCCCAAGCAAGAGTTTCAGGCGATGAGCAATTTGATGGTGAGACACCAGATTCAACAATTGGCGCTGTGCGGAAAAATTCACCAATGGATTCATTTCTAGACTGGATCTCATCCCTGTTTGGTAAGGATAAGAAAAGTCAAAGAAGCAGAGTAAAGAATCAACAATTAATCGAGAGAAGCAAACAATCACCAGTAATTGCACAAAGGCCAATAGCGCCAACACAACCAATAAAATCAGAAGCACGACGACCACGTGCTATGGAGATAATTTCAGTAACTGACTCCGGCATGGAATCGGTCACAATAAACGAGGAAACCAATGAAATTAGTGTTCCAGTAATCCGTGAGGCAACCATTGAAGAAATGGCCTTCGGAAAGGTGAAAGAACCAATTCTGGGGCAACAAACTGGTTTTGCACCCCAACCTACATGCAGGGTATGCAACAATCCAAACCCAGTTGGTGAACGATTTTGCTTAAATTGTGGTAGTGATTTAAACTAGGTATGGTATTAGATAATCAAATTAAAATGAGGCCCTGATATGTCGGAAAAAAGAGATTACTATGAGGTTCTTGGTGTGTCCAAAGATGCATCAGAAAAAGACCTCAAGAAAGCATTTAGATCTCTAGCTAGAAAATTTCATCCGGATAAAAATGACTCTCCAGACGCAGATGAAAAGTTCAAAGAAATACAAGAAGCATATGCGGTGTTATCAGATTCAGAAAAGCGTAGGAACTACGACAGATTTGGCCACAATACTCCTGGTGGCTCCCCGTTCGGACCTGGTGGGTTTCAAGGGTTCAATATCAATCTTGATGACATATTAGGTGGAGACTTCTTTTCAAGCTTTTTTGGAGGAGGTAGACGTAGGACTACACAAAGTCAAGGGAATGACATACTTGTGAGGCACGAAATCACACTTCACTCAATACTAACTGGTGGGAAAGACGAAATTGAAGTCGAACTGCCTGTTTCATGTGATGAATGTAATGGGACTGGTGCCAAGGACGGTATTACTAATTCATGTTCTGATTGCGATGGTTCAGGTCAAGTCAGGGTTCGGCAACAAATTGGTCCCTTCGTTCAAGATTCTGTAAGGGCATGCAGAACCTGCGCAGGATCAGGTCGAACATTTGCATCCAAGTGTAAAAAATGTTCAGGAGGTGGCACAATAACTGAACAACAAGTGTTGCGATTTGAGATTCCGAAAGGAGCTCAAGATGGAACACGACTCAGAATGAGAAACAAAGGCCAACCTGCACCCTTTGGTAATGGAATAGCTGGTGACTTATTCATAGAACTTACAGTTCAGGAACACTCATGGTTTGAAAGAAATGGCATGGACCTCATAATGTCGCTTCCGCTAGGCTATACAGATTTGGCACTAGGAACTACGATTACACTACCACATATTGATGACAAGGATTTGGTAATCAAGGTTCCACAAGGTACTAACTCCGGGGACACAATTACAATTCACTCACGTGGTATTCCCTCAAGCCGGGGAATGGGAAGGGGAGATGTTGTAATTTTGTGTAAATTACACATGCCTAAGAAATTCAACAAAGCAACAAAGAAATCTCTAGAAAACTTGCGAGATGAACTCGCTGGTGATACAGATGTGATTGATAGAATTATCAATGATGCAGAGGATAGAAGAAAATAATCATTCTTCAGATAACATACTTTTTCTGTAAACTGTGCTGGGTGGCTTTGACGCCATGGGTTGACCATTAACAATTCCCGAAAGGTGCATATCCAAAGACTCTCCCTCGCCTGACAACTCGATTTTTAAGAAAAATCTTGAGTTATTATGTATTGTATCTAGGAATACCTCATTATTACGGGATAGTAATTTTGGCTCAACACTCTCAATATTCCAAGCTTCACCATTTGGTGATTCGAAGCGTAGACCAGCCACACTCCATTCACAATCAAGAGGCCTTATTCCTATCAATACTGGCCAGTATCCATTCTCACTAATTCTTTGATCTAAAGACCACATGGCAAAATCGATGCCTGATGTGTAATGACGTAAATCCGGCTCACCCCAGACTTCCAATGATTTTTCCCATTCTAAAGATGCAACTGCTTTTATGGCTCTTGATAACTCAGTTTGGGAGAAGTCTCCAGTGTCTAATTTTTCTTTTAACCAATCAAGTCGGTTATTTTTAGAAGCGAATATTTCTGCAAACTTCTTTTCTCTTCTAATGACAATATAGAATATAATGAATGGAACAATAAGTAATAATCCCATGAGGATGTAAAATATTTCAGCAGCGTCCTTTACTTCCTCTGATGCAGGAAACCAAGGTTCTTCGCCTTCCTCAACAACTACGGTGCTAGCTCTAATTTTCCAATTGATAACACCATCATCTGTAGAATCAAAATTAGAGTTGTTGTATTGATCTATAACTACGAAATGAGTTCCTCTGCCAACGTTCAACGATACTGCTATTTCATTCATAGAATATGTTGAAGATGCTCGACTAATTATATCCCATGAATCTTGATCCATTTCCCATATCGATACTTCCATTTCATAAATATCCCCCTCTACTATGATTTCTATTCTATGAATCGAATCATTCCATCCATATGTTTCGACACGCAAAATATCTCGATAGTCGTTCATGTGAATGGTCAACTCACCATCGACTGCGTTACCATTTGTTGCTATCAACGGAACAGACGAATTATCGCTTAAAGCTGATATTGGTTTAAGATTAGGAGCATCAATACCCCACTCTGCATCAAAATGTGTTTGAAGGTTGAATCTTGAGATATGGTTACAACTACAATTCCATAGAAGTTCTACGTGTTTTATGTTGTCCATTCCATGAATTCTATCTCCGGGGCTTAATTCTACAAATGCTGATGATGATATGTCAGAATAGACATACCTGTAAGTTATGTTTAGGTCAACCTCACTATGAGCATTCTTACTTTCAATAATGTGAAGAGATTGATATTGTCCTATATTTAGTGAGTATGGAACAGTCCCAATGCCACGAAATTCATCCAGTTTGTTGATAGGAACTGTTTCATTTGTGTCATGTAATTCTAGATTCATCATCCAGATAGTGTCGGGAGATGGACTCGTAATCTTGAAAATTATTCTACCGGTTTGACCGACATTAACGAAACGACCTTCGTTATGGCCTATCGAAGTATTTACAACGATAGAGAAACTTTCGTTTAGTTCGTATTCTGTTGATGAATTCTGAAAGTGAATTTGCACATCCAAAGCTGATGAAGCAGTAATCGATTCTATTACCAATAAATCCGACTCGGTGACATTTATTGCAAAAACATCAGCACTATCATTAACTAAATCACCAGTGACTACTGCACTTGAACAGCTCCTATCACATTCATGATTTGTCACGAAATTAATCGATTCAAATGAATCACTTGGAGATGGCCGTAAGTTTGGCAAATCATCTGTAACTGGGATAATGCCTTGACATCGTGACATGTTTTCTACAAATAAGGTATGGTTACCTTCTTCCATGAAAATTGAAAAATCACTGCTGTTAACAATCTCATTTCCTTGCGAATCGGTAATACTTGCCCATGAATTTTCGCAGTCATACCATGCCATACCATTTGAATTTGCATGTGTTGTTAGATTTGCTACTGTCGTGGTGGAAAGAAGGATTACTGTGGTCATTAACCACCAAATCCATCTTCCCATACTTAGCCCCATCAGGTAATCTGCTTTCAAATCATTCAAGACCAGTATAGGATACCCGTCAATCATGGCGGGGTTGGGGAGGACTGTCACAGCCCGTCATAGGATGGCAAGAATGTGGGCATTGGGTGACAGAGTCAAACCCGCATCATACACACCAGGGCTTGTAATATCCAATGTAGAGGAGTTTGACGTAAATTGGGCCCCTTTTCATACCACAGGGGACGGTTCGATTCCTCGGTCTATAACTTTGGAATCAAGGGCTCCATTTGCACCTTGGGAAAACCCCGAGAATGGGCCCAAACTAATTGCGAAGATAGGACACGTATTACCACCATCACTAGACGAAGCTGATGCAGGGGAAGTTGCTTCAAAGGACCAATTGTTGCCCATCTCTTGGCAATCGATGAACCATGATACTGAGTTACTTTCTGAAGAGTTAAAACCTCATGTGGTAGTTCTGACAGATGCCTTGCAACTTGCAAATAGACCCGGCAAATTAGTTGAAGCCATACATGTCATAAAAACAAAATTCCCTGGCGCTTTATTGTGGACACCTGGCATTGGGGGGCCGGACAATTGTGCTGTTCTTGCATGGTTTGGAGTGGATTTGTTTGACACTACGAGATCTCAGCAGGCTGAATCACACGGGGCTATTCTAACCTGGGCAGGTCCTAGGATGAAAGGTGATT
>PAOW01000012.1 GCA_002710015.1 Methanobacteriota archaeon
TTCATCTATTCTTGCCCTAGATTTTTTCCTAAACTCGTAATCACCAACGCTCATTACCTCATCTAGTAACAAAATATCGGGTTCAAGGTTTGATATAATCGCAAAGCCAAGTCTTGCCCTCATACCAGCAGAATATGTTCTAATGGGGTCATCAATAAATTCTCTAATTCCAGAAAAATCAATTATGCCTTCTTCCATTTCGTTAATTGATTTGGAATCAAAACCATAAATGCTGCCGGTTAGCTTGATGTTTTCACGTCCAGTTAAATCCTGATTGAAGCCTGTCCCTATTCCTGCAAGTAGAGTAATCCTTCCTTCAACCTCGACCAATCCCTCATCAGGAGCATATATTCCTGCAATAACGCGCAATAGCGTACTTTTACCTGACCCGTTCGGACCCATTATTCCAACAACTTCTCCTTTTTTGATTTCGAGATTTATGCCGTTTAGAGCCCTAAACCACCTATCTTTTCTTGGTACCTTCTTGAACCGTCCTGTAATTAACTCTCGAAGCAGCCCTACGCCTTTTTTCTTACGAGGGTAATCAAGTGAAGCACCTTGAATTATGATCGTAGATTCGCTCATATGAACTTCACCGCCTTCCTTTCCTTTCGCGTGAAATAAATCGATCCAATCCAAAATATTGTCAAAGTTGTAGCGAATGTTATGACTAAGTTCAATGTTGGAATGTCCAAAGGAGCCCCTGTAAACGCCGAGCGAATCATAGTGATGTATGTCGCCATTGGATTTACAATGAGATATGCTTCTGAATATTGTTCAGGTATCCTTCCCCCTGTAATCATCTCCAGTGGATAGAACACGGGTGAAAGGTAAAAACTAATTCTCAATCCAATTGTTACAATATGCTCTACGTCTCGTGCCTTTGTCTGTAAAATACTGGTGAAAAATGACAATCCTGTGCCTAGCATCACTATCATAATTAAAGCAACAGGCAAGAGAACAATTTGCTGACTTGGCATTAGATCATAATGAATCAATAGTGGTATAATCACAAGCAAACTTAGCATGAAGTGTAGCATGTTATATCCTGATTTCGAAAATAGGAAAACCTCGCGAGGGAAATAGACTCGCTGGATTAAAGACGAATTACGCTGAATACAGGTTGTTCCGTTTGAGAAGGTCTTAGCAAACAAGGACCATGCAAGTATTCCTAGTAAAATTGTCAATGGTCTATATGGATCTTCACTATCAGATAAAATAGCGAACAAGATGTAAAATGTGACTGTTAAGGCTAGTGGTTCCAGAACCGACCAGCCATACCCTAAGATGGAATTATGATATCTGACTTTTAGGTCTCGTCCAATGAAATGCTTCACCAGCTCTCTATACCCATACAAATTCTTCATAATCATTAATGGCGAACTAAAAAAAGGTAACTTTGCATCCCTTCGGAGAACTTTGTTCTCAGAGATGCCCATAAAGGCCCCAGAACGAATCTACTTTTTGAATCAAACCGCACTAAGATGATTTGTCGTGAGATTTATGCTAAAATCATTGACGACCAGCGTCATACATTTCGCGCAGAGAACCGTCGTTAAGCATCTCGAGAGCAATGTCGGATCCACCTATTAGCTCACCGTGCACGAAAATTTGCGGCATTGTAGGAAAATCTGACCAAGCGCAAACCGATGGTATTGCTCTGGGATCTACTAGAATATTGAGGGACGCAAAAGGTTCCCCAAAGCTTTGCATGACTTGTGCTGCTCTGTTAGAGAACCCGCACTGTGCTGCTCCAGGCTCTCCTTTCATGAATAATACAAGTGCGTGTTCATCTACTATTGCTTGAAGTTCTGCGGGTGTCCAGTTCATTTTTCTCTCTCCTTATTTTGGTGTCTAAGTATCTTCTTTATGTGAATTCCTGTTCCACCTGCGTGTGGATGGAAGACCGTGTCCCCTGCTGTTTCAGCTTGTGCGGGAGTCATACATTTCAAATCGATAGCATGTATTGGATTTGGGATGTAAGGTTTGAAGTGGTTTAATATCAACTTTTGCCTTTGCAGTGGGCGCATTCCTTCAAAAAATTCTGCGATAATTCTTACATGGAAATGATCTTGTGTCCCATTCAGATCGATGGCCTCAACATTACAATCAGGTACCACTGTTCGGATCTCGTCTTCGAGCCACTCACATGTCACCATGTGATAGCGCAGGAGGGGCTTTGCTTTCAACCATTGTCCTATCGGCATGAACATGCGGAGGCCAAAACTAGCACGTGATACTGCTTGGCTAGCGGCTTCTGATGGCCTAGCCATCATTCTTGGACTGATAAGTCAAATTATACTCGCAAAGGCTCTACTGCAATCTGACTATGGGTTGCTAGTGGTAATACTTGATGCATTTGCTACCATGTATATCTTGATTGATGCTGGGCTTCCAACATTACTGGCAAGAGATGTTCCAAGACACCCCGGCGCTAGTAGAATTGCCGTTCAGAGGGTTTTGAAATTACAACTTTGTATCGCTCTGCCTTTCCTTGTGTTGAGTGCGCTCGTTGCAACAAGCATATGGAATGAAGTAGAACTGAGTTTACTTGTTGTTTGCGCTAGTATAGCGTTTGGCCAAATTATGTCATATCCCCATAAAGCAATGTTGAGAGCTGTTGGTGAGGCAAGAATAGAGTCTGGTTTGAAGTTATTAGAGAGGTTGTTAACCACTGTTTTTTACTGGATTTTTTTGACAAATGGTTACAATTCTCCAACAATCTACGCGTGCGGTTTTTCAATTGGCGTTTTTATTTCTCTAATTGGAACTTTGTGCATAGGTGAGTGGTATTCTCGCAGCGATGATTCGAACCTTCCTAATGACTGGAAATCAAACAAAAGTCTGGTAATTGCAGCTCTACCTTTTGCGATTACATTGGGAGTTCTCCCCTATGTTACTAAACTGCAAAAATTCCTGCTTGCTGGATTTTCAAATTACGAGGATGTAGGGCTTTACCACGTAGCTCAACTTGCATGGGTGGCAGGTTTGATGTTGCCTCAAGCGATGCGCGCCGCTCTATTACCATACCTTGGAGAAGTTCGAAATAGTGAACACAGGTTTGCTCGAAGAATGTCTCTTGCACACCATTGGACTCTTGCAATTTTACCTATCGGACTAGTTGCTGGACACACAATAGTGTACTTTGCAATCCCACAATTTTTTGATGCTGAATACTCAAGTGCAATACACATTTTCGACATTCTTCTTGCAGGGTGGGCAATGACTTTGCTAGCTATACCATGGTATGTAGCCCTTCAAGCTGGTAATAATCCGTGGAGATTTACGCTACTGATTACTATGATTGTCGTTGTTTCATTGATTGCTGGTTGGTTATTAATTCCTGAGTTTGGGGTAATGGGGGCTGCTTGGGCTAGTTTGATAGGATGTTGTATTATGTTATCTGCTTCAAAATTGTTGTGTGGGGATGAGGATTTTATGACCGATGGATTGGCAATAGTCTGTGTCGCAACATGTTATTTCTTATCGATTGAAAGTTGGTTAGCAGCTATTGGGTTGATCACAGTGATTCCAGCAAAGAATTCCATTGAGATTTTACTCGCTCAACGTCACAGTTTTGAGGAAGAGTAACTTCTTGCTTTTTTTCTAGGACCTTTTCAATTGCATCAGCAAGGATGTCTTTATCATACGGATAAACATCCATCCATTCGCTCATGTCTCCAACATCTACTGCAACAACCGGACATCCACAAGTAATCGCTTCTTTTGCCACCAAGGGTCCTGACTCCCTAGTAGATGTAATTAGGCTGACATCCGCAGCCAACATTCGATCCCAAACCATAGATCTTGGTTGTTTTCTTAAAGAAGTAACTCCTACTTTCCAGCCTCTTGTTTCCAATTCTTCACCAACCCTTAATGCGAGCAAGTGGTTCTTTTCCGGTCTCCTGGGATCTGCGGGGAAGAGGATATCAATTTTTGATTTACGAAACAGGCCCTTGAACTCCTTCATAGGTTTCCGCCATTCCAAATCTACATTGACGTGACAGGGGATGGTCACTGAATTAAATCTGGAAAGAGAATTTGAAACAACGACTAAACGGTTTGCTGCTTTAGCTAATAACTCAATGCGTTTTGACCTGTGGTCATTTAATGCGACGTCAAAATCATGACCATGAACAATTGCAACCCAAGGAATTCCATAGCGCTTAGCAATTGCTTTTGCAGTGTAAGCAACAGGCCATATTGTATGGCAAATAACAACATCTGGTTCCCATTCAAACTTTATTCGACCAGCACTAAATGCTGTGATTGCAGTGAATTCAGGGAATTCCCAATGCCGCTTTACTGTAACCTCAAAACCACCATGCTCGAACTTTTTCGGCGCTTTTGATACACCTTCCATCGTAGACCGTCTTGCTTCATTCACTCTTAGCATCCTGGGTAATACATTTAGGACTTTTACCTCGTGTCCAAGAGATTCAAGCAACTCGGCGTGATCTGATACAAATGTACCTCTTGCTACATTATTTGGAATAGGAAACAACCGCGTTACCAGAAGTATTCTCATGTAGAATCACTCTAGTGCTTGTCGAATTTCAGCTAGATTTTGTGCCACAGTTGCTCTTTCATTGAATAATCCAGAGCCAACTACGCAATTGTCCACACCCCAATCTCTAATCATGGCTATGTTGTGAGCTTTCACCCCGCCATCAATCTGAATTTCAACAGGCTTACCACCACTCTTAACCTGAGCATCAATTGCTTCTTTTAATCGCCTTATCTTGTTCTCTACCGTGGTGATGAAAGACTGACCTCCAAATCCAGGATTTACGCTCATGATAACCACGGAATCCAAATACGGTAACACCTCAATCGCTGTCTCAATCGGTGTTGAGGGATTAAGTGCGATGCCGACTGTTGCTCCTGATTCTTTAATCGCTGTAATGCATCTATGGAGGTGTCTTACAGCCTCAACATGTATCGAGATATGATTGCAACCAGCNTCTACATATTGTTGAAANGTATCTTCTGCATTNNTTATCATCAGGTGAACATCGAATAAAACATCATCTCCAAGAGTTTTTCTCANCGTTGAAATAAATGGCGGTCCAAATGTGAGGTTTGGGACAAATGATCCATCCATGACATCAAGATGCAAGCGATCCAATCCTGCATCGATTGCCTGTTTACATGATTCCCCAAGGTTAGCCAAATCGGCAGTCAAAATAGATGGAGCGATTATCATGCAATTGCCTCTCTGTTGTTCCCAGTAAGTAGTCTTTCATGAGGCTTGGGGTACAAGCAAAGCCTCATAGGAGGGCCGACTCTCCGATAACTTAGTGAGAGTATGGGAGTAGTAAAAACAGTTGATGACGCTACATTCGATGCAGCAATTAATTCGGATGAGTGGGTTTTGGTAGATTTCTGGGCACCATGGTGTGGTCCCTGTAAAGCACTAACCCCCATATTAGAGCAAATTGCTGAAGAAACACCAGTAACTGTCGCAAAGGTCAACACTGACACCGACTCAATGAACGCAGCAAAACTCGGAGTCAGAGGTATCCCCGCACTATTCCTATTCCACAACGGAAACCAGGTTGCAAACCAAGTCGGCATGGTTCCAAAGCCAGTTTTGGTTAACTGGCTAAACGAAAACATGAATTCTTAGATTCTAATTTTCGATATTCCTCTTGCGCTTTGAAGCAATTTTTCCCACCTCTCTAAGGAATCTCTCCCGAAGAGCCTCGTGGAGCCACATCCCCTCGTCCAGTTCAACCAACAGGCCATAATCAATTAGGGCACGTGGCGGATTCCCCTCCCAATTTACTGCTGATGCTAGTTTAGCCCAGGGTATTGGTTTGTCTGCAACTGCAAGGGTTGCGAGTAACTCATGTTCGTTACTAGGCATATGATTGATTATTTCTTCATCTAAGAATTTCAGCCAATCGCCATGGGTTGATTGTCCATAAATTTCCAGTAATTCCAGAGCGAGTGGGTGCCCTCCTGTCAATTTGTGAATATCCTGTGGGTCTGGATTTTTAACCTGCATTGACTCAACCCATTGTGCAATCTCTTCAACACTTAAGCCTCTAAGAGGCATTTCATCAACTAAATCTCTTGTATGAACGTCTCTCCTGTCATACACATTTAGCGTCGTTCTTGATATGAATATCAAACGGAGAGGGGCCTTTTTTGAGATGTCGAGCAAGGCACCTAGCAAATCTCTAGACTCATTGCTAACGTGATGGACATCATCCAATACAATTAGCCAATATGGAGGAGGGCCGCCAGAGTCACCAACAAATCTCTCTCGTATTGCTTGTGCATCGGTTAGATAAGCAAGCAGTCTTCTTCTCCACGAATCGATATCAAATTCGCTCCCGGGGGAAATCGGTAGAGTTTCCATTAACTGATATGGATCATGCTTGTCATCTACTCCAAAACGATGGAGTAAAGATACTGCGAGGCCAACTGGCTTATCCCATGGCTGGCATGGATACCAACAGACAGACAAACCAGGAATTTCAGAGATATGACTCGACAGCCAATTTGCAACAAGTGTTGATTTACCAATGCCAGCAATCCCGTGTATAACCATACATGGAGTTCCTTTTTCAAACCATGATTTGAGTTTCATTGTAGATTCACTACGACCATGCACAGATCTGGTTTTGGGAGGTGATGTGTGATATGTAGCATGGGCTCCTGCTAGTAACTTAAGCCTACCCGGGGGAGGTTGAACCTTCTCCTGATCTTTTTTGGTTACCAACCCAAAACGAATATCACCGAAAGTCAGGACACCTTCGTATTGCGCGTGTAATAACACTTGCAATAAGGTAAGGTCTGCTTGCAGCCTTTCTGCTGCCATACCGGCATTAATTTCCAATAACTTATCTGCTTCATCACGAATCAAGATCATAGACTTTGATAACTCCGCATGACGCTTTTTTGCTAAATCTAAACCTTGTTCTGTCAACTGCCATGTCTTTTGACGGCGTTCATCATCTCTAATCGTCCTAGAATGCTCGCTTACCATCCTTTCCTTCAGTAGAGTTCGCATGACTCTACTAACATTTGGTGGGTGCTGTGCACAAGCTTCAGCAATTCCGGGGCGAGTCAAAGATGCTGTTACGACAAATCTATCCACTTGTTCGTATTCGTTGAATAGGTGCAACAATATGCGGTCCTTTACAGCGATATTCACTCTTGGAATACTGTCTGACACGGCATTCCTACAATCACTTGACATTCAACAATTACCCTCTTTTGCCCATTCTTACCATGAACATGTAAACCGCAAATCCTTTTGTAAGAAATAAACCCGGGGATTATGGCTGGAGAGGTTAGGAGGTCAGTCGTTCTCGCCCTTCTAATGATATCCATGAGCATTGCAAGCTCTGTCTCTGCGGCAGATATTGATAATGATGGTGTGGACGACTCCATCGATGATTGCCTTTATTCAGCTGGTAACTCGACCGTAGATAGAAACGGCTGCCCCGATCGTGATGGCGATGGTATATCTGATATCAACGACGGTTGGACCTCCTCCAATCCAAGTTTCAGTTTAGATGCTGCTGTATCGCAGAACTACGATTTCACAGGTGTTTCTCACTCACCAGATGGCGAATTTGTTGCTACTAGCGATGAAAATGGGTATCTTAGAGTTTGGAATGCTACGACTGGAACTAACACACGCTCTGTAAATCTTGGAGGAGATTTGATAAGCGTTTCTTGGTCTGGTGATGGAAGATTCATTGGAATCACAAAGGATGATGACACTGCAAACATATTCTATGCGAGCAACCTATCTAGCGTTCATGGTTCAATAAGTGCTGATGTCGGAAGCGGAGATTACGCTAATGATATCGATATCTCGAATGATGGAACAATGGCTGCAATATCTATCGGACGGTCAGGCAATGGAGGCACAAACGGAGTTGTTAGAATCATCAATATGTCGGACGGAACAGTGATTGCAAATCTAAATCCTGGCGGAGAAGATAGATTCTACTCAGCGGAATTCTCCCCCTCAGATAGCCACATCTTAATCGGGAGTAATGATGATTTTTACGTTGCAGAAACATCAACATGGTCAACTGTAAAATCTGAATCTTCGCCCAATGGGGCTGTAAACGCTGTTGATTGGTCCCCTGACGGAAAACATATGGCGATTTGCGAAGGGTGGAATGGAGCAGGAGCAGATATTCGGTTATACGCGTCTGGCTCTTGGACTCAAAAATGGACCAAGGGAGTTTCTACATCTTGCCTATCCACTGACTTTTCACCAGATGGTAAGCAAGTTGTATTTGGAATGAGTTGGTACGGCACAGATGGTGCTACTTCCATAATATACGACATTCCAACAGGAAATGTTGTCGACAGTGTGTTCCCTGCTAGACCCAGTAGTTGCAGTTCCGGGTCTTATAATAGCAATAATTGTGGGACTACAAATGGAGTATCTTGGTCGCCTGACGGCACGAGGATCGCTCAAGCATTCGGTAAAGACTACGAAGGCTTCTACATCTGGTTCGCAGATTTAGACCCTGATAATGATGGATGGAATACTTCTGACCAAGGCGATGGTAAGAGTGATGCATTCCCTGATGACGGAACGCAGTGGCAGGACTCGGATAATGATGGATATGGGGACAACCCGCTACCTGCAAATCAAGGAGATGCATGCCCTAACACTCAAGGCACAAGTTACCAAGACAGGTTTGGATGTCCGGACACCGACGGTGACGGCTATTCAGATGAAGGTGACATTTTCCCTAATGACTCCACACAGTGGGCCGATTCAGATAATGACGGATATGGAGACAACTATTACTACGATGTAGAACAGTTTACAGAGCTTCATATCAATCAACTAGGCGATGCTTTTCCGATGAATCCTACTCAATGGAATGATACAGATGGAGATGGGTGGGGTGACAATTACAACGATTCATCTTGGACAGACATGAGGCCTTCAGATGATCCATCCACTCCTGATATCGACGAAAGCTGGCCTGGTATTTACGATTCTAGTGCTACTAGAGTAGACAAATTCCCACTGTTTAGATATCAATGGGCTGATTCAGATGGTGACTGGATTGGAGATGAGCCTAATACACCTCTGTCCGATGGGTGCCCGAATACATGGGGCAACTCTACTGAGGATAGGATAGGTTGTTCCGATGCTGATGGCGATGGATGGTCCGACCCCACCTCAGATTGGCCAGCACACCCAACAGGAGATGCGGATGCATTCCCTGACGATGCGACGCAGTGGCGAGATAGCGACGGAGATGGATTTGGAGACAATACCACTGGGAACTCTGCTGATGATTGTCCGGGAGAATATGGTCTCTCATCAATCGACAGAGTAGGTTGCCCTGACGCTGACGGTGATGGATGGTCCAATGCAGGTGACCCGTTCCCGACTGATGGAACTCAGTGGGAGGATAGAGATAGTGACAACTACGGAGATAATCCGGATGGAAATAATGCTGATGCATTCCCAGATGATCCAAGCCAATGGGCCGACAGTGATGGTGATGGCTATGGTGACAGGCCAGTCCAACCAAACGGTGATTTCTTCCCTAACGACCCTTCACAGTGGAGCGATTTTGATAATGACGGCTTCGGTGATAATCCTGACGGCAATAACGGAGACCAGTGTCCAGAATTATACGGCAAGTCTACAATCCCTGCTGCTAGAGGGTGCCCTGACACAGATAATGATGGAGTTGTAGATCCTTTCGATGCTTTCCCCGAAGACTTCTATCAACAAACGGATAAGGACGGAGACGGCTGGGGAGATAACCAAGATGTGCCTAATGGAGATGAATGTCCTGACGAGTATGGTACCAGCACCAATAACTCGCGTCAGGGATGCGTAGACTCTGATAATGACTCTTGGGCAGATGTAGACGATGAATTCCCAGATGATCCGAAACAATGGGTGGATACTGACAAAGACGGTTGGGGCGACAACTATGGATGGGAAAACAAGAGTATGGCTGACGAAGAAGAAATAGGTGCAATCATAATTATTAGAGAACAATGGGGTGATGCATTCTATCTGGATCCTACTCAATGGTCTGATATGGATGGTGATGGAAAAGGAGACAATAGTTCCGGTAGAACACCTGATGCTTTCCCACTCCGCTCATCTCAATGGGCAGATACAGACGGTGATGGATATGGAGACAATCCTGAATTTGATGCGTGGAAATCAGATGACTGCAAGTTAGTTTACGGAACATCATTCCTTGAACCTCGGTTAGGTTGCCCCGATGCTGATGAAGACGGGGTTTCTGACGATTCTGATTCATGTCCATATGATGCAAGCATTAGTCTTGGAGTGAAGGGACAAGTTGCATGTGCAAAATTCGACGATGATGATAATGACGGCATTCCCAATGAATTAGATCCGGACTACGTAGCTGGCTCTGACGACGATTCATGGGGCGTCGACCTCGGAGGAGATGTTTTGGTCTTACTGGGCCTTGTAGTATTCCTTTTAGCTGTAATTTCAGTAGCAATGGTTGCAAAACAGGCCGGTAAGAGAAAATCTGCACAAAGAAGGGCCGAAGAAATGAAAGTCAGCGCTATGTTCCAAGAAGAGGAAGAAAGGAAACAAGAATGGATTGACTACTATGTTGCTCAAGGCGACACTGCAAAGGCAATGGAACTAGGATGGACTCCACCTGCTGCCATACCACAGTGGCAACAACATCAAGCTCAGCAAGAACAGGCTATTCAAGAATCCATACCCACTATGCTCAGCCTTGAAGATATGTGACTAAGACTCTCAACTCTCTCTCTTTTGCAACTGTGCTTTTTTTGCTAAATCATCGTCAAAAGACAGGAAATCAAGCGATTCCCACAATATATCATCATCTATTGCCGCTAATGCTTCATTTTGTGATAATAATTGTGCAACTGTGATGAAAGACGGCGAATACCCGGTTGATAACTCATACAGATGGCCAGGGAATACCAACCAATCTTGAGGTAGTAGTTCCAATTCTTTCCTCATGAAAAGTAGCGACTTCCTCTGAGATTCTCTATCGCCTCCAAATAAATCTGTTCTACCACATCTGCCAAGAAACAGGCAATCTCCCGTAACTACGATTCCTTCACCACTGAAAGCCATGTGACCTGGACTATGTCCGGGGGTTGAGTAGCCTTTGAAGGCCAACTCTCCAAACGAGAGTTCGATTACTGTCCATGCAGGGTTAGACCAATGATTGTTTAATGGACCATCCCAGCCACGTAGAGACTCGTCCTCATGAACCCAAATCTCCTTATCTACCAAATCTGGAACAGCTTTGGAATGGTCCCAATGTGTGTGTGTGAGCCATACTGTCGTGAGTTCCCATCCACTCTGTGAACAGAAATTCAACCAATAATCTGCATAAAATGGATCAATTATCAATGCTTTGTTAGTTTTTTTACAGACGATTAGATGATTCAAATTTGCAAAATCGCCCAACTGCGCCTGATATAGGATAATTTTCTCTGTCTCAATCACACGGTTTGGCATCATCTCTCACCAACCGGATGGACCGCATCACTTCTAAGTAATGACGAACATGGAAAGTCATGCGCAGGGAGCGAATGCTAACATTGCTTCTCGTCGGGCTGCTTTTTGCCGCTGTGCCCAGCACATCTGCCGAGCAAGATTCTATCACGATTGAAGTGCAAATAGATAATCTTCCTGAGAAAGGCTGGTTTGCATCTGGAGAGGTTGTTGAAGTATCAGCCAATTTAGTGAACACTGGTGAAATGACAAGTATAACAATCGATCCAACTTGTAACGAAATTCTACGTGTATGGTCAGGTCAAACAATTGTTTCAGATTACTCAGACAATTGTGTTGGTCAAAGTAGAGGAATGGATGTTGATGGGTTTTCTACAACCCCTCTAAGCGTATTGTCGTGGGACCTGACGGACAATGAAGGAAACATTGTTCCATCTGGAGAATATACAGTCGAATACTTGATTCCTGGAGAAGACATATCCAGCGAGTTAACTGTAATGGTGCAAACACGATTTACTATCCCAGAGGCGATATCTATGGAGGTTGTAATCACTGCTAGGGATGGAGCTCATGTTGAATCAGCACCATCTATTCTAACCGTTACTCTACAAAACAATCTACAGGACAAAGTCAGTTTTGATTCCGGTGATTGTAGGTTAATCATCAATACCAATTTAGTTGGTGATTGCGGCCCTAATGAGTTTGATAGTAATCAAGTTGTTACAATTGCACAGATGGCCATTATTCCTGTTGAAGGTATAAACCAATATTCCATATCATTGGGAGATAGTGGATTGTTAAAAGAAGTCACATTCACTGCAATAGCGGACAATGACAATGGAACTTCATACGGACAGTCCAGTAATTTGGACTTACAGCTGTCAACAAACTATGACCAAAATTCTGGGCTTGAATCATTTGAATCTGATATAATTGTTGAAAATCCAACTGAAGAAAATGTTACTCTAGAATTTGATGATGTTTGCCGAGCTGAAATGTGGGCAGTGGATTATAATGGAGTCGTAGTAATGGACACAAGATCTTTCAAAGATTGCAATAAAATGGACACAGAGACTATGATTGAACCCGGTAACACGAAAATTTTCACACAACCAGAATGGCAGTTTATTGACAAAGATGCTTGTTACGTACCACCTGGAGATTTAACCGTCGTTATGGAAATTCCCGGACATGACTTGTATGCAACAGACGTTATCTCAATTTCAAGAGATAGGGATTTCTACTGCCAAGAAGATAGAGCAAACATAGAGATAACAACATCTGGTAGTGAAATACTAACAATTGAACCTTCTATCACTGCAACAGAACCAGTTGATATAAAATGGTTCAAAGTGTGTGGCTTAGAGTCGAAATTATACGGACCAAATGGCTTCATTGCAGAATATCTTTCGCAATGTGATTACACAGACACAACTACAATCAGAATCGAACAACATGTGCTTGAAACATTTGAGATTGACATGAACTCCATGGAAGACGGAGAGTACTCACTAGTGTTTGAAACAAACACAGCACCTCAAGTGAAATCAACAATTTCATTCGAATGGCCACTAAACCAAGAAAACTCAAACGTTGTCGATGAAGAAATAACGGAATCTGAAAATATCCAGTCTATACTTGTTCAAGGCTATTGGAGCGCAACTAGTGGCGAGTATGGCAAATGCTGGCTACTAAACACACAAGACGACCAAATAATCACCCTATCAGGATCACCCGGATTACTAAATTGGATGCCTGAAACTGGCGTTAACGGTCAATACTCGGCATATGAATCAGAACCCTCTCCTGCATGCGACCTGTTCGCAGCTCCATCAATAACAATAACTGAAGTCATTTCTGAAGATAATCCTGAACTCGAAATTTCTCCTGAACCGGAAAACGTCGTTGACACAATGGATGTAAAATCCGAAGATGAACTTGACCCAATGATAATCAATGCAGGTATAGTCGTAGCAAGTGGAGGTATACTTTCCCTACTATTTGCGTTAATTACAACGAATGAGACCTTGAGAATCCCTGCAACGACTATCGGTCTCTGGTTCCTTGGATTAATTGGTAGAACAAGTGAAACAAGCGATGGTAGGTATCAACGCGGCCGATTAATGGGTTACTTAACTGCGAATCCCGGATGTCACTTCAGGGCGCTTATGGCAGCCCTTGATATGTCGAATGGACAGATAACTCATCACCTGAAAATACTACAAGACGAAGATAGAATTTGGAGAAGGCCTGATGGCCGCTTAGTAAGATTCTACCCATACACGACTGATCTGCATCCGGAGATTTCAGATGATGATCTTCCTTTACCCCCTCTTTCACCCGATCCAAATAGCCTTCAAGGTAAGATTCTAAGACTGCTAGATGATGATGGACAAATGAACAAATCACCTACTCAAGCCGAATTGGCTCAAAGACTAGAAAGGTCTCAGCAACTGGTAAGTCATCACCTTCGAACCTTGCAGAAATTTGGCCTAGTAGAGAGATTGAAGAAAGGAATGAAAAATCGATACTGTCTGACAAAGGAAGCAGTATTCTTACTTGATACTACTGAACTGTGAAACTTCAGATGGATTCAAGTCCATATCGATGTTGGGCTGGTTGACCAGTAGGCTAGGCGGTGAGTTGATGGGAGAATATATTCCGCAAGAAACCGAAGAAGCTTGGCAGAAAAAATGGGAAAAATCAGGTATATTTAATGTGGAATATCGAAAAGGAAACCCAGTTTTCTATTGCCTTGAAATGTATCCATACCCTTCAGGTAAAATGCATATGGGTCACGTTAGGAATTACTCGATAGGAGATGCTGTGGCTAGATACAAAAGACTGATGGGATTTGACGTTCTATATCCTATTGGATTCGACTCCTTTGGTATGCCTGCAGAGAATGCTGCTATTGCTGAGGGGGGGCATCCTCATGAAATTACTGAAAAAAATATGGCTTCCATTACAAAGCAAATCAAAAGAATGGGATTTTCCTATGATTGGAGAAGAATGGTAAAGAGTCACGATCCTGAGTATTATCGTTGGAATCAGTGGTTCTTTACTAAATTCCTTGAAAACGGACTCGCATACCAAGAATTCGCTCCTGTTAACTGGTGTAATTCGTGTGATACAGTTCTAGCGAATGAACAAGTCAAAGCAGGAAGATGTTGGCGGTGTAACGGCCCTGTCCGCCAGAAGGAGATGAGCCAGTGGTTCCTCGACATAACAAAATATGCTCAGCAATTATTGGACGGCCTGGAAACTATACAGTTCCCTGAAAATGTCAAAGCACTACAGCAAGATTGGATTGGCAAATCTGAAGGTGCAGAAATAGAATTTGATGTCGAAAATCGAGATGAGAAAATTAGAGTCTTCACCACAAGGCCTGATACATTATTCGGTGCGACTTTTGTTACTCTTGCTCCTGAGCACGAGCTTGCTAAGACACTAGTTGAAGGAACTGAATACGAAACCGCCTGGAAAGAGTTGTATGATGAAATCATCACAATGAGTGAATTTGATAGAATCAAGAATATGGGTAAAAAGAAAGGTGTTCCAACAGGATCTTTCGCAATACATCCGCTTACTGGTGATAAAATACCGATTTGGGTGGGCAATTTCGTAATTGCATCATACGGCACGGGTGCAGTAATGGCAGTCCCTGGTCACGATCAGCGCGACTTTGAATTCGCTGAAAAGTACGATATCCCTATCAAGAGAGTTTTGATAATGTCAGAAGATGGTGATGCAGATTCTGAATTGACTGGAGCAGAGGTTGATCTTGGATGGATGGTAAATTCACCAATTGAGGGATTTGATGGCCTTTACGGTGACGATGCAAAGAGAGCAGTTTGTCAGGCCCTTGAGAAGATTGACAAGGGCCAAGGAACAATAAATTGGAAAATTAGGCCATGGTTAATCAGTAGGCAGAGGTATTGGGGTACACCAATCCCAGTGATACACTGTGACAAGTGTGGAACTGTTCCAGTTCCAGAGGAAGATCTACCTGTTGAACTTCCAAGAGATGTAATTTTTGATGGAAAAGGAAATCCTTTGGAGAGTAGCGAGACATTCTGTAATGTAATCTGTCCAAAATGTGGAATTCTGGCAAGAAGAGAAACTGACACAATGGACACGTTTGTGGATTCTTCTTGGTATTTCTTGAGATATACTGATGCGATGCAAAACGAAACCTGCTTCGATAAGGAAGTGGCTAATCATTTCATGAATGTTGATTTCTACTGTGGAGGAATTGAACATGCACAAATGCACCTCATTTACGCAAGGTTCTGGACAAAAGCACTTAGAGACTTAGGTCTGCATGACATAGATGAACCGTTTAATGAATTACTATGTCAAGGAATGGTAAACAAGGCTGCGCCTTGGTGTAACAAATGCGCCATTACACTAAATGTGGAATATGCAGACAAAACTTGCCCACATTGTGACTCTGAGCTAAGTGAAAGAAGTGCAAAGATGAGTAAAAGCCTAGGAAATACTGTTTCACCTGAGGAAATGATTGAAAAATATGGAGCAGATACTGTTAGATTATTCATACTGTTTGCTGCAAATCCTAATGCCGGAATGGACTGGTCTGATACTGCATTGGAAGCAAATTATAGACAAATGGTTCAATTATTCAATATGCCATCGAATATTCTTAGCTGGAGTGGTAGTGAAAGTGAGATTGACCTATGGATGAGAGCGAGGCTCAAACAAAGATGCCACCAATGGAAGGGCTGCATGGAAGCCTATGATCTAAGAGGAGCCGTTGATGCTAGCCATTTTGACCTAATCAAGGACATAAATTGGTATAAGAGGAGAGGCGGGGAAAATCCTGAGTTAGGAAAGGAAATACTTCACACGTGGACGCACATGATTTCGATTGCTACTCCCCACTTAGCCGAGGATTGGTGGCAAATGACTGGCAACTCTGACCTACTCGCAAGTAGAACATTCCAATTACCGGGACAATTGACAATTGAAGAAATAAAATCAATAGACGCTGAATCATATTTACGAAGCTTCCTAGAACAGGCTAGGAAAGTCGCAAAGGTTGCCTCTAAGCACATCGGTGGGACGCCACAATCAGCAACAATACATGTATCTCGCCCATGGAAAAGATCGCTTGCTAGAGCTGCAATATCTCACTTAAACCAAGGGAAGAATATCAAATCGTTCGCAGGAGAGTTACCACAATTCCAATTTGTAACGCCGGAAAATAAATCTGAAGTAATGCAACTTTGGGGCAAAAAAATGCTACCACAAATATTCAAGTGGTCCGATGATGAGAAAGCCATCATTGAAAGTTCACTAAGCGAGGAAAAAATCCTTACTAATGCTTCAGAATTTATTTGTAGTGAATTATCCCTATCCGACATAGTAATTGAAGCTGGAGAAAGTGATGTTGGAAGAAGTGCTGCGGCCGTCCCGCTAGCTCCATCAATAGTTTACAGTTGAGTTTTTTCAGATGTGGTAAAATGGATGAAGAAGTAATAATCGCAAAATACAATTCTTACATAGAGGCTTTTCAAAGTAAAGACTACAATCTGATCGGCGAGTTTTGTCGAGCGCCTTTCTTCAGCACCTCTCCGATTGGTACAACTATTTTTCAAAATACAAATGACATTGTTTCAGGTTTTTCCTCGATGAGAGAATCGCTTGATTTAGAAGACTATCAGTTTAGCCGATTGAATAAATTAGATTTCATCCCGCTATCAAAACAGACCAATCTCCTGAAGGTCGATTTTGACAGAATCAATTCAAACGGAGATGCCTATCATAATGGCAATGCAACATATGTGTTTCACTCCGAAGATAATGATTTCAAAATTTCAGGAATTATTGTATCTGACGCAAAGACAACATCGAAATGGGCCGAAAATTAAGGCTGTTTCTCACACAAGCTATTTGCTAGTTTCATCCTGATTTACATCCGAAACCTCGGGAACCGTTTTGCTTTGAGGTGTTTTCTTTGGCTTGAAGGTCACGATAGCTGCGATAGATGCCAAAACCAATGCGATTAGGAACAATATCGTAGTCAAGGGTGAGGTCTCCTCATCTGCGCTTTCCTTCTCAACTGTTTCACTTTGAACCTTGCATCCTGTTGATGATACTATCTCTCCTGGACTGGTGGCTGGACATAGGTCATTTAGGTTGTTCACACCATCATTATCGTCATCCAATTGCTTTCCAGAACACCCTATTGAGTTAACTTCATCGCCAGGATTAGTATACTTACATTCATCGTTTCCGTCTGAAATTCCATCATTATCATCATCGTCATCCTCAGTTGAATCTAGACACCCGTCAGCATCAAAATCCATTCCAACGCCAGCTATGCCAACATAACCTCTTGGACATCCATCAACATCATCTAAAACGCTATCAGAATCGTCATCATCATCTTCAAAATCATCATGACATCCGTCGCTATCATGATCAAAACTAACATTCCAGTTAATTTCACCTAATGGGCAACTATCTGATAAATCAAGAAGCCCATCGCCATCATCATCTGGGTCTCTATCTGCGTCTTTGCATCCATCTTGGTCATGATCTAATTCATGTGTGCTCTGCCAAGAAAAGGAATCTCTGTAACAATTATCAAAGTCATCTGAGATTCCGTCTCCATCTGTATCTGTCTCGCAGGCATCACCTATACCGTCGCCATCAAGATCCGCCTGATCATCGCTAACATTAGGGCATGTGTCTAACTGGTCTACAAAGCCATCACCGTCTGAATCTAAGTCCTCACAGCCATCTTGATTTTCATCATTTTCAACGGTAGAAATCCAACCGATAGGGCCTTCTGGACATTCATCGTAGATGTCCATTATCCCGTCTTCATCGTCATCAAAATCCTCAGATACATCTCGACAGCCGTCTCCATCGTGATCAGTATTAGGTGCAGAATTCCATCCCACCTCTCCAGGATTACAGTCGTCCCAATCGTCTCCTACATTATCACCATCATCGTCGTCGTCGCACGCGTCGCCATACAAATCCCCATCTGTATCTACCTGATCGGGATTTGCTACTCTTGGACAATTATCCGAACCGTCTGTCAAGCCATCTTGGTCTTGGTCTCTTGCATAATTCCAGATTGCAATATCGCTGAATCCACTCGATGCCAGAGAAAAGTTGCCCATCTGTGCAACATCTTGGATCTGCATTCCAATAATTGGTGATTCGTTTTCACCAAATATAACAGACACAGCAACATCATCACCTTGCCCTCCTGCACTAACTGCCCAATCCCACTGGTAATTGCTGTTCATCTGTGCAACGAATACGTCTCTTTTTTCTCCATTTGAATCTCTATCTTCCAAGGTGTCCTGACCAAGAGTGAACCTTGATGTGTATGTACCTGTTACAATCATGTTATCTTTCTCGTCGATAACTAATGATTGAATTGTTTCCCAACCACCGCCACCTGAATTCATGACAGTAGTCCAGTCGCCATTTTGTGACAGAGTTGCATGGAACATGTCTCTCCAGCCATTTGATGTTAAATTCAAGAAATCAAAGTCCGCAGAGTCTTCAATTTGGCCAACAATATGGACATTTCCATTACTATCTATTGCACAATCATTAACCCAGTCATCATCTTCACCACCGGCAAAAGAGGTCCATGTAAAATTCCCATAACCATCAATTTGTGCAACAAAAATGTCTGCTAAACCCTGTGATTGGTGGTTTGCGTCAAACATCACTGAATCTGTGAACGTTCCAACGATGTGCAGATATCCGGATTCCGCGTAGCACATTCCACCAAACTGCTCTATACCTCCAGAACTGGATATTTGATTAGTCCAAATTATCTGTCCGTTCTCCGAGTAGTGTAGAATAGCTAAACTTGCACCTTCATCGCCAAAAAATAGGTTATCCTCTACCTGCAATGGCCCCTTGTGAATAATCGCTGCTGTTATTCCACCATTAGGGCTTATTTTTACATCGAGGCCCGAAAGATCGTAGCTGTTTGAAAATGCTCTCATCCAAACTGGAGTAATCGATTCTGAATTTACAGAAAATCGCCCAATAAAGGCATCTCCCTCCCCATTATCATCTCCTTTGGTTAGAACAAACATGCCGTCGAAATTAATTTCACAAGCATCTCCTGCTGTACCCAAACAATAGTGTCCTACGACAATTATGTCCCCAGAATCATGTAATGCAATTGCATCTATGCCATCGACTCCAGGACTGCCGTACGATTTGATGTTAGTCCAATTACCAGTTTCATTTGATACGGCAATGAACATGTCAGCGTCTCCAAGCATACCATTGGCTCCAATTCCCTCATCACCAAAGTTCGCAGCCGTAATAAAACTGCCAACGGATACCACTGAATTGTCTGGAAGAATAACGTTCCCTGATAGAATATCATCATCAAAACCGCCGCCGGATGTTGCCCACCCCAGTGTTGGCTCTTCACCGGTTTCAGCAATTACTAGAACCGGAGTCAAAAACAAAAACACAGCAAAAAATGCTATCCGACGCACGATTATCCATTAACGGGTAGCACTTGAAATGTTGTATTTTTTGTCACCAACGTCAAAACTACATCGCTCGTGGGCCATAATATGGGAAGGGTTTTTTCATTTACCTCCCGTAAGGAACTATCAAGTTTAGAAGTAAAGAAGGCATTAGCTTATTTTAGAAACCCTAGTAAATGGCCCGAATGGAATAGCGTAACTAAGACCATGTTAGCAACCAAGGCAGAATCTATCGATGAGGGAGATCATCTTGCAATTTTTCAAATCATAAAAGGCGGATTAATAGAAACTAGGTGGATAGTCAATCAAATCAGAGAAGGTCCTGATTTTTGCGAAATTCAGATCGATGGGGAAGGTCAATACAGAAATGAACGTCCAATTGGAAGAGGTATCAAAGAATTGAGTGTATGCATTACGTTCCTACATAGCGAGGATGGCGGAATTGAGGTCCATTCTAGTTGTAATGTTTCGCGGTTGATGTCAATTTTCTCAAAACAAATAAACGCATTCATGAAAAAACAAAGTGAACAATTTATCACAGACTTGTCAAAGGTTTAATCTCCGGTTATTCTATTGGGCGTGACCAACAGCAGATGCCATGGCGGCGAAGGAAAACAGGAAATCCCGCCGCCCGACTAAGAAAAAGAAACGATATGGTGGGCCGAAAAAGAAATTGCTTGAAGAAAGAAGTGCAGAATATAACTCAAAAGCTAGATCCTCTGCGACAAGTAGATTTTCTATGTCGCCTTTACCAATAGGAATACCGAATGATTTCGAAAATCCTAGCGATTTTTCTTTCGAATGGGAAAATAATCCTGTTTCCCTAAATACCGAGGGCAGAATTGCTGGCCTGGTTGTAAAACGCGGTGAATTTGGCTGGCTCTCAGATAGTAGGGTTGACGAAATTGCAGACTTAGTTACAGATTGTGAGATGACTTTAGACCAAGCATTATCGCTTAGAAGTGCCTTACTTCAGCAAAAAACTGTATACTCACATGGACAACTCCAATCGAGAGGAAAGGCTCTACGTAGGTTATACAAGGATGGAGTCAGCGTGGTTGACTTATCAAAAAAATTTGATTTCCCGCCGATGAATATTTTCCGAGTTATACTAAAAGAAATGGGATGGTCAAAATCGAGGATAAAGGAAACTCTTCGCTCGCCCTCTAAGTTTAAAGAAAGGGAACGCAAAGAGTTCGAAGCTGCTGAAGATGCTGATAGGGTTAGTAATGTTGACCAATCTATTACTCATGAAAAAGCCGATATTTTTGAAGAAATATTAGCAGATTGGTTCGAAACTCAAGGAGTTAGGATAAGAAGGCAAGAGGAGATGGTTAAGGAGCAGATGAAAGAACATGGCAGGCCAGTAAATACTCCTGATTTACTATTCCTTGATCATGTGGAAATTAATGGTGAGCCTGTTGCATGGATTGATGCGAAGCATTTCTATGGAGCAGATGTTGATTTTCAGCGAAAAAAAATTGTGAAACAAGCCTCCAGATATGTCGACACCTGGGGGCAGGGTGCACTTGTCTTTAGACATGGATTCAGTGATAATTTACACATCCCGGGCACAGTTCTACTAGACTGCGGCCCCCTAAATCTTGAACCTCTAGCATGAGTTATTGCAGAGAAGTAAGCTTCACACCCAATCCCAAACTGATTAATTTGGATGCTAGCTCATCGACATTAAACGCCGTGTTGAGATTTCTTGGAACAATTATGACAGACGTCCCAAGCATACAAACATGGCAACTCATATTTTCATCTGAGTTGTTAATAACTAAGTTTAGCAGATTTGCTCTACTAGATTCTTCTAACAAACCAGATCTGAGAGAAAAGGTGTCTGCCTCTGAAAGTATGGTCTCCCAAATGTCCTCACTCCACTCAATTTTCTCAAGTCGGCTGACAGATTCTTCCCCTGCCTTAGTAATTTTAGAAATCCAAGCCTCATCGTCGATGTAATCCGAAGTATGCTTTTCGTTTTCAGGGTCCCAGACAAGGAGAGCTTGACAGGCAACTGAAAAACTCTGACACTTCCCCGGAAAAGGCGGGGCTCCGGGTTTTGTCCTTAGTTCACAACCGCCCGCCCATAGTCCTAGAACGTCTCCTAAACCTCCGGAGTTTTCTCTCTCAATACGGTGTGCTAATCTTGCCAATTGCCCCTCATCACCTCGATTGAAAAACTCACCAAGAGCTAAACTAGTCGCTAGTAATCCTGCAGCTGACATCCCGAAACCTTGAGAAACTGGTAGTTCTAAAGCAACGTCTATTCTTACTGGGCTGCTAATAGAGAATAATTTTCTGAACTCCTGTAACAGTGACAAATATAATTCATTTCCATCATCAAAATTATCGCCCTCATAGTTCAATACAGATATTTTGTCTGTGTCTGAGTCCGATATTCCCACTGTTGAAACAACACCATGCTCTATGCAGAAACCTGCGCCTTTAGATCCTTGATTTCGTGGGAGAAGTGCTTCAGAATGTATCGAAAAAAGAAGGGTCACATGACCGCCAACGTGGACCGATACTGGTTCCATCTACACTTCCGTCTACAAGATAGATGATGATAATTATCCATCTATGATGTAATTTCTCATGCGAAGGCTGTGTCCACTTCGTTATCGATTTTATCAAATCTGGCAACTAATTCGTCACATGCACGATTGAATACTTCTTCTGGCGTTAAAGAACCGTCTGATTCGAATGAGAATACATATTCCCCTTCAATGTCCTCGAGGACTATTGCGTCATCGAAATCCGCATCCCTACCGGTTCCTGGACCAACTTGATGAAGTGCCCTTTCCAAATCTAAGACTGCATCAACATCTACACATTCTTTGTTGGTGAATAATTTGGAATTTATATCACGGCCTGACTTTGAAGTTAGATTCAAGTCAAAGAGGGTGTTCGCTTTCTTGGGTTTAGACAATATTGCTTTTTGCCTAGGCTGGAATGTGACCGCAGCAGCTGGGCACCACTTTGTGTGTTGCTTTCCTCGACCCAATGTAGCGTAAGCATACAGTTCCAAGTACTGACCTTTTGCGAGAATCGTAAGTGGTATCCTCTTGTGTTCATCACGAATTTGGAGTTTAGTTTCACCTAGAACGTTTAGATCACCAGCATAAACTGTCTTGAAGTCATCATCAGAATCTGAGTTAGGTCCTCTAATTGAAAGGTGATATATGATTTGAGACAAAGGTGAGCCCCACTGATCTTCTGGAACATTCTCATTATTTGGGTCGTCTTCTGGGAAGACGAATTCATCTAAGTAGGTCGGAACCGGAACCATAGCTAGGCGGTGTGCGAGAACTTCATCTGGAAGAACGTTGACTGATTCAATTACCTCTCCTTGGTTATCTTGAGTTACACCCTGTTCAAATCTCACTTTTGTGATAGCCATTTTTGGAACATCGGCTAAGATAGCTCTTCGAATACTGTTAACTTGTGATGCATTTGTATCAGAGATTACAATCCTGATTCTGTTATCCTTTGGCCAACCATCTACAACTTCTGCCTTCATGTTATCACCACTATCTCTCAAACACGTCGGCCACGTCGGCCGCCTTTCTTTTTTGTACCATCGTGAGCTATTGGCGTAACGTCTTCAATTCGAGTTACTGTAACACCAGCACGAGTCAATGCCCTGATTGCAGCTTGCGCCCCTGGACCTGTGTTGTTTGACTTATTTCCTCCTGGTGCGCGGTATTTTACAATCACCTGAGTGAAGTCTTTCTCCTTCAACTGATCAGCCATTCTCTCGGCTGCTCTGGTAGCTGCAAACTGACCTCCAGAATCTTTGGAAGACTTGACAACTTGACCACCCGAGCAGGTAGCGATAGTCTCTGCTCCTGTAAGGTCTGTTGCTGTCATGAGAACATTGTTGTAACTTGAGAAGATGTTGATTATTGCTTTACGCATCAAGCATCGCCTCCATCAACTACTGTGTCTTCAGCTTTAGGGGCCTCTTCAGCAGATTCGTTTACGTTGGATGCTTCAGCCTGACTAAATTCAGGGTCGACTTCTTCGTCAGCATATTCAGCAGATTCTCTAACGCCGAGGATGGTTTGTCTAATCACGTGGTTTTCGTCGTTTAGTTTAGAGCGAGGATGATAGCGAATCATTTCTTCCTCATCCCTGTTAACCGGGTAAGATGGTATGGTCACCTTTTGATCACCTATGCAAATTTGGCCATGCGTGACCAACTGTCGGGCTTGTTTCATGGAACATGCTAGGCCCTTGTAATAGACTTGAGCCTGAAGTCTTCTGTTTAGGATATCCTCCGCTGAGAGCGAGAGAATATCGTCGAGTATTGCATCATTCGATATGAGGCCTTTTCTGTTAAGTGATGTGAGTAGAGCATCTTTTTCTCTGGAGTAGTGACCTTCTGAAGTGTCAACTCTTCCAATTAGCTTCATAGCCTGTCCCCTGATTCGACGTAGAGCTGATTTGGCTTTCCAAATTTCAGTCATGTTTTTTAGACCGTGATTGGATTTGATTGCGTGTTCTTCTTCAATCCTATCTGCTTTCCATGGATGAGGAGGCGTGTCATATTTCGGGCGTGCAAATTTTGGGTGTCCCATGCTTTTCTCCTCCTATCACTTCTTTCTCTGAACTCCGAGTGTCAATCCAAATCTTCCGTTAGATCTGCCTCTCTGACCTCTGACCTTGTGTCCACCGGCATGTCTGATACCTCTGTAACATTTGATTGAACGAAGTCTAGAAATGTCGTCTTCGTGGGTTAATTTAAGATCCTGTCCAGAAAGGTGTAATTCATCTCCCGACTCAAGGTCACGTTGGCGATTCAACATCCACAATGGCACATTCTGATTGTAATTCTCAATAGCTTCTCTAAGGGTTTCTTGTTGATTGGCATCTAAATGGCCTGCTTTCATCGATGGGTCGAATCCAGTTATAGTGCATATATTTGCGGCAGTTCTATCCCCTACTCCTCTGACTGCAGTCAATGCTGTTCTAAGGGGCTTTAGGCCGTCTATATCTGTATCTGCCATGCGAAGCATGTAAGAGAAATCGTCTCCGAGTTCTTGTTCATTAGCCATGGTATTCCACCTAAAAACGCGTACATCGTAATGTCGAGCGGCTTTGCGACTAACCGCCCCTATATCAAGACCGCGCTTGGTCATTCGCGAGACTGCGACATAATTTTCCGATTTTTGAGACCTATATTCGTGGTGCGTAAAGGCATTACCTTTCTTGGCATAACATAAGCATAGAATCGTTAGGTTGCTTGGCTATGAAGCCTATCGATTCTCCCCCTTTGGAACTTAATTGCCTATCAATACTACCTTGCAAGAGAGGTTGCAAATCTGGTTTAACGCTCAATCTTAATGTTATCTTACCAAAACCAAATTCGCGTGCTTTCTCGACAATTATCGGGATTGAATCAGCATTCAACTCGCAGTGAATCAAAGCTACTATTTTGCCCGATGCTTGAACTAACAATCCTTCGTCTTTATCAATTAAATTCAGCGAATTCCGGTGATGAACCTGTGGCCTTCTGCCATCAACTTCGCTCCAAGATAATTCTCTTCCAACTATCCTAGCTGTCATGAATGATGATGCTAAACCAGATTGAACCAAAGCTGAATCTAAAATTGTAACATAATCTCCCTTTTTTGGTAATCTCTTGGAGGGGGAGCAAGTCTCGCGATTCCCTTCGATTATTATCGGTTTAATTTTGCTGTTTGGAGGTATGCGAATAAATCGTGTTTCCACGTCTGAACTTGCCAACTGTCCTATCCACAAAGATAGTCTGTCAACCCTTCCTCCGCCTCTACTGGTCCATGTCCAAGTTTTTCCTACACCTGGCCATACTGAGTGAACGATTTCTTCAACTTCTAAACGTTGCATATCTGTTAATCTTGGAGAAAGATCTAGAAGAATGGCTGGCCCTCTATTGTCTGTTTGCATATTTTTTTTCCAAGCTACTAGAACATTTTCTAGTGAGGGTTTCATCTCAGAAAGATCGTGAGTTCTGGAGTTGCGTGGTCTAGCTGGATCTAGATGCAATAATGCTACTTTAATTTCAGAATCTCCTTTAGTTCCGTCACCGATTCTTATTCTACTCTGCTTTACGGACTCAGAATAACTGTGTTGGAAGACACGTTTAAGATTATTATTTGCAGAAATGGCTGTATCGCGATCTAACTCTATCCCCAGCCCTTTGCGGCCAACGGTTGACGCGTATGCTGCCAGTTGAATGCCACTGCCGCAAGCCGGATCAAGAATTAAGCCGTCCATTAGACCAATTTTCCTTATGAGTCTAGCCCTTTCTACTGCAATTTGCCAAGGAGTTGAGAGTGGTTTCGCATCTTTTGCAAAATGAAATTCAAGCCCCTGTGGGGCCGTTGAATCCAAAATCGTTGGACCTGATATATCGGCTAATTCTGGATCCAAATCCATAAACTCACCCAGAGATATCGGACCTAGTGAGTAGACTTTCAAAATTGATGCCCGCCGTCTTGAAGGCGTCTTTACCACCCTCCTCTCGATCTAAGATACTAATGACTGCAACGACTTCACAAGACGTCTCTTCTTCTATTCTCTTTACAGCCTTAATAGCTGATCCGCCTGTTGTAGTTACATCCTCGAGGACTATTACTCGCCCTCCATTGGAGAGCGATGATCCCTCAATCCCCGGAGGATTTTGTGTTTTCCTGCCACCTCTACCCTTAGCTTCTTTTCTTACCATAAAACCAAGCCGGTTTGAGGTTTCATCAGTTGCAATTACAAGTGCAGTCAGCGGCACAGCTCCCAATTCTAAGCCTCCAACAAAATCTGCACCGATTTCGTTACACCTCAAATTCATTAACTCTCCAACTAGACGGCCTGCTTGAGGATGCATCATAACTGGTTTCATATCAAAAAACCACCTAGATTTATTTCCACTGGCAAGAGTGAAGGCTTCTTCATGTTCTCCATCAATAAATGCCATATCTTTAACGAAAGTAACCAATTTTGTCCAACGTGAATCGTTCCTCAGGTCTGACGGCACTGACATATAGAATCCCAGTAGTAACTGGCGAATGAACATTCCCTTGTGTTTTGCGAAAATCTAGCAACAGGCCTTATGAGCCACCGTCAATGAGAATGACTGTTTCACATGCCTGGGGCCGCCGAGATGCAAATACACGACCCTTTGCTAGGAGTGGATGTCGAGCGGCTCGAGAGAGAAATGGAAAACTACCAAGAGTGGATGGATCAGAGAACTGAAGAAGCTTACAATATCGCATCTCAAGCAAGAGCAAAGGGTTTAGATCACAGTTTAGAGGTTGAGATACCCAGAGCCTCAGATCTCGCAAGCAGAACTGAAAAACTACTTGTCCAATATTTGGAAGGTGCGAAGGTCGCTGATGACATTAGACAATTGCTAGCGGAGTTTGATAGAGAAACAACTGCAATAAAGATGGCGACAATGGTTTCAAAACGATTCAGAGAGAACGGATACGATTTGCAAAAGAGTATCGATGTGGGGTTGAGAGTTGGATTGGCAATTTTAACAGAAGCTGTATTAGTTGCACCTCTCGAGGGAATTAGTGAAGTAAAATTGTTAGCAAATGTAGATGGAACGCAATTCTTGTCTGTTAATTTCGCAGGGCCAATTCGTGCAGCAGGAGGGACTGCCCAAGCGCTTGCTGTTCTCATTGCTGACATGATCAGAAGGGAGTTGAACGTAGATGCTTACAAACCAACAGACGGAGAGGTCGAACGAGTCAAAGAAGAATTTGGATTATACAGAGGAGGGCTGCAGTATCGGCCACCGCCAGAAGAGGTCGATACCATTGTTAGAGCATGCCCTGTAATGATAAATGGTGAAGGAGATCAAGACATAGAATGTGCAGGATATGGCAGAGTTCGCAATATCGAAGGTGCTAGAATTAGAGGGGGTGTTCTTTTAGTAATAGGCGAGGGTTTGTGCTTGAAAGCTCCAAAAGTGCAAAGACATACAGAACGTCTCAACGTTCCAGGTTGGGACTTTATCTCCACGTTTGCGAATAAAAATAAGGAGAAAACAAAAGATGAGAAATCGAATAAATTCAAATCTAGAAAAGTTCCTCGGATTTCTAAGTTTATGGATGACATAATTGCAGGGCGCCCGGTATTCGGGGCGCCTTTGGAACCAGGCGGCTTTAGGCTGAGATATGGCAGAGCAAGAACCTCAGGTTTAGCTGCAGCATCATGTAACGCTGCAAGTATGGCGGCGATGAATGATTTCATTGCAGTTGGAACTCAGATGAAAATTGAAAGGCCTGGCAAAGCATGTGCCATAACTCCGTGTGATATTGCTGAAGGTCCATGGGTTATATTGAGAGATGGGACCTTCAAGCAATTCAACACCGAAGATGCTTACAGGAAGGAAGAAAACGAAATAAAAATGATTTGGGACAATGGAGAGATTGTGCTTGGTTATGGAGAGTTTATGGAGAATAACAAAAACTTGGTACCATCAGGCTATAATCACGATTGGTGGGCTGCGGACCTATTGGACGGATTAGATAGCGAGCAAGCTGTTGAAGATTTCTGTCGAATAATGGTAATAGAAAAAGCAACGCTTCCAGATGGAATACCGGGTCTTCCTCTGAACCAATATGAAGATATGCATCGTAGATTTAAAATTCGCAGAGATTGGCGAGACTTCCTCATCGCTCAAAAACCAAATTGGGACAGTTGTAAAGAGATAGCAGTACGATTTTCAACGTCTCTGCCACCTCCGCACAACCCTTGGTGGTTAGACCTGCCAATCGAGTGGCTCCCTGCGTTAATCCAGGCCATAGAAACTGCAACAGTCAGAGATGGAAATCTGACCTTTATCGACGGTGTCAAAGGCTGGAATGCTCAACTGATGGATGAATTAAGACCAGAAAGCGAGGTTGTTTTAGATTCTGAAAATCTTCCCGGTCCAAGTATTCCCATAGAGGATGGAATATTCACAGATATTCCACCAATGTATTGGGTTCTAAGAATGCATGGAATTGTAAAAGGATCTGCATTAGTTTTAGGACTTGGTCACCATCATGACGGTGATGATTTAGTCATAACTACAGGATGGCAAGCACTACTTGAGGGGCTTGGTTTTTCACTCAATGGAAGAGCCCCAATAAAGATTGAAAATTCTGAACAAATTTTTAGAGATCGTATTGACTCTCTTAGAAAGGCTTCTAAGATATTGGAAGATGAAATACTTAGGAAGGGGGATTTGGAAAAGAAACGCTCAGCTGTGAGGATTGCTGCGGAAACTAACGCTAGACAGAGGGGTTGCGGCATTGCTGAAACAGACAGAATTGGTAATGATGCAGCAAGAGAAGTAGCGGATCCTGGTCCCAAAAATCCTGAGGAATATTTGCGCTCGCAAATGCTTGAAGATGACCATCAGGTTGATGGTATAATTTCTCAAATACGTCAAATATCTCGTTTGCGGTGGGAGCATAGTGCACCGGTTAGAATTGGATGCCGAATGGGAAGACCGGAGAAAAGTGCTCCGAGAGAGAAGCCAACTGTTCACTCATTATTTCCAATAGCCCTATCGGGAGGTAATCAAAGACTTATCTCAAACGCTGCTGACCAAAAGGATTTGAGAGTACAAATGGGCATTCGATTTTGCTCTGTTTGTGGTAAAAAATCTCCCATGATAAACTGTCATCATAGAAAATTAGACTCACATGGGGAGGGTAAACCAGGTGAGGTTTGCGGTGGAAGAACTGAATTGAGAATCTCTACAGAAAATGAAAATTCAAGACGTAGAGGTGAACTTCAAACTATTCGACTGGATAATCTCTTGGAGGATGCAAGGAT
>PAOW01000013.1 GCA_002710015.1 Methanobacteriota archaeon
CTCTAGATACCAATTGTTGCTCCATGTGGCGCCTCCTGTATCTGTTGCCTCCTGAGCTCTGCATGAGCGTACGTAACCACCGGGTGCGAGAATGTCTGGCTTAATCCTGCCATCATCAACAGGCCCCCTACTTGATCCGTCCATTATCGAATTTGGTGCTCCCGAGTATCGATTTTGAGAATTGCCGACTGTTATTGTGTTCTTTGCTGTTCCTGGTGAACCAATTGTATCAGAGTTGGGACCATCATTACCTGCAGCAAACAGCACTACTAATCCTTCTCTACCACTGTAATACTGATCATAATAGCGGGTACGATCATCAACATCCTCAGAACTTGAGGTATACTCTCCCCAATCAGAGGAGGTTGAACCCCAAGAGTTAGAGTGTATTCTCGCACCATTACTGTATGCAGTATTCAACATATTGTTTATGCTGGCCCATTGGAAATTTCCATTGTTGTCATTCTCCATTGCTTGGAAATACAACTCTGCTTCTGGCGCAACTCCTTGGTAATTTCCTCTTGTTCCATCACCAAGCACAGTACAAGCTACATGTGTTCCGTGACCCGAATGAGCGTCTGCTGTTGAACCATCACCAATGATGTCAACATTACCAATTATTCGATTACCAAAATCACCATGATCGTGGTCTAATCCTGAGTCTGCTACCGCAACTATTTGCCCTGAACCGTCCAAGTCCGTTGTGTAGTAAGACCGCATAGCATTGATGTTCATATGATTCCTTGATTGGTCGTTCCAATTGGTTAGAACTGGCTGCTTGCCTATCCATGCAACTGAAGGCTCAGCCGCAATCTCTGCAATAGTTTGTGAAGTAAAGCCATCGTAACGGCCCGTCTCTGCAAGGTAGGAATTTAACAAGAAATTTTTGGCAACGAAATCTAGATTTTGATATAGCCGCATTCCACGATTATCGGCTATGTCAACTCCTGGAAGTAAGTGATCAGATTTCCATGATTCAATGCGAACCGGCAATGTGCCATCACTTTCCATTATTGCGAAGTCAACCATCATTGCAATAGGCACAGGTTGTGTAGCTGACACTCCTTGAATTGATTGAAGAGAAGAAAGTCCATTTTGAGTCCCTTGAACAAGAAGTCCAGATGGAGAAATGAATTCCCTTACCTCAACACCATTCATATCCTGAATTTGTTTTCTTATATCTGAAAGTCTAAATTCTGTGGATACTAATACCAATGACAAGTCTGAGCGGGGTGCCAATAATTCATGGGGAATATCACGGTCAAACAAAACACCTGATGCATCATGTATGCCTAGTCTTGAATGTGCAAGTAAAGGTCTTTCTTCCAATGAGATTGATTCATCTAAATGGCCCACAAGATTTCTGATGGTATCTTTAGGTAGCTCAAATTTTATCCACTCTATACCATCTTCTGTTTGAGAAACCTCTGAATCATTTGCTAGAGGTATACTCGCAAGGAGGAGAATTCCAAGCATACAAATGACTTTTCGCACATTTTATTGGCGACGCAAGTCCGTTTTAGGACTTGTCACAAGTAGCCTCAAAAGAACCACGTTACTTCTTCACAGTCATGTGTGAATTGTGCTGTTTGAGTTTCTGAAACTTGAAATGACTTAGTCTCTTGATTTACTACATCTTTGAAATTAGTCCATGTTATATCAATCACAATCGTGTATGTAGACCATACTGTGTAGCCTTTTACATTCATTTCCATCTCATCTCCGGAAACACTTGTGTGACTAGATAATTTGTCAAATGAAACATCGATAGATTGCAAAACCTTGTTGTCACTATCGACAAAATCAATTTTTAGATTTACATCAGTGATTTCTCTACTACCATCATTAAACAATTCTACCATGACAATGTGCCCATTTCTTTGCAAATATACTACATCAATTTCCACATCATCTCTGGGTATTACCCAATACCATGTGGATACTAAAGCACCTAAAATTAACAGCATTACAACCCCAGCAAGAGCCACTCTGAGCGGGTGGACTTTCTCAGCAATTTCTACAATCTTCTCGCCAATTTCTTGAGAAATCTCATGAAGTTCTTGTTCATTTTCAGAATCGTCGTCAATCATCCTGTCACCACCGCCACAGCTGTTGCCAGGAATGATGAAAACGGATCACCTATCATTACATGTGTAGTTTCTATCTTGCCACCAGTTAGACTACTTATCAATGATAAATCTGTATTTACACCATTGATTCCGACGCTAGAGGCTGTTGGGAACCCTCCTGTAAATTGGGCATCTAACAAAGCTCCTCGGGCATCAATATCAAATCCTAAGAAGGTAACTTCTGTGTGAGATGTTGCTACTATTCTTCCACCTGTAATTCCATCAACGACGATGACTGGATACTCAAATGGTCTGTAAATATGCACCTCTGCTGCCTGAAGATTTTCCCCAACCATCTCTGACGATAACACATTTACATTATCTTGGAACTGTACGTTTGTCCTTCGGATATACAGTTCTTCTACTCCGTTGCCTGAAGCCGCAATTTTCGCTCCAAAGTCTTCGGTAACTGCTAAAGTGAAGACGTCAGGCATATTCTCCGTGAGCATTAGCGTGTCTCCTCTAACATTCTGGGCTTTACCTTTAGTCTCAATGAACAAATCCATGTCGTCACTATTTGACCTGTAATCCATCTCAAACATACCTTGGAACGAATGTTCTTCGTGTATATCGAATCTCTCTGAAGGTGATGCCCGTAATTCCATGAAACCCGGAACATCGTTGATGAACATTGTTGATGGATACCATATGTCATCGACCATTCTCAGTTGTTGAAGCATAAGGCTATCAGCAGCCCTAATTCCATCGTCTTCTCTAAATGAGGGTTCAACGTCCAATCTTGCGAATAAAATATCACCAATCTCTGATTCTAAATAAGCACTCTCAGGTACGTTGAACAGCATCATTTCGGTTCTTATACCTCTAAGACGGTCAATCTGTACTACACGAGCGTTGTCTATTCTCTCTCCCAATGAATAATCCAGAACTATCTCATTTCTAGGGATTATCAAATCAGCTTTAGTCTCAGTAGTTAAATCTATCAAAATGTCTCTTTCAAGAGACGTGTCAAAGCCATCCAATACCAATAGTGAATCAGCTCTTGCGAGACCATTTAATTCCAATGTCAATATTTCTCTGAAGGGCGTCCATCCTTCCATTGAAACATTGATGTTGAATCTTGGTACATCTTCAATTAAGTCAACATTGTAGTTCAACTTTATTTCTCCAGAAGGCAACTGAGGCATCCAGATACGTGTGTGCCAAGTTCTTCTTTGCTCAAGGTCCAAGCCTTCTTGTGACAATTTGTCTCTATCTATAATCGTCATTTCTCCTTGCGAGATATAACCATCTCTCAAAACTTCAATCAAAGACTGAGCATCACTAAACATCAAAACGTCGCGAAAAATTCTTTCCATGTCCTCAGCTTCTGAATCACTTAGAGATAAGTCGCTGAACGCTTGATCTACCTTCTCTCTTTCAGATTGGGTAAAGAGTTGCAATTTTGTGTAATTGAATTTCAATTCAGTAGCATCTAGTATCTCCCCTGAAAGACCGTGTACCCATCTTGGTTGCCTGTCAAGGTTAACTCCTTTCTTCACATCTAGAGTTAAATTAAATTCTTCACCTGTGAGCAAATCAAGACCCAAGTTCATCTCACTTTGGATATTTGACGCATCCCCCAAATTTACCATGCTTTCGACAGCAAAATCGTTTACAGATGAACCGAAATCGATCATCCCTGACAAGAAGAAAGAAAGGGATAGTATACCATCTGCTTCACTAAACTCTGGAACTGAAATTAACTGAGAGTTGTTTGATGAGGGAAGAGACATAGTTACGTTTGCAGGAAGAGGATCGAGGTATATTCTACCATTCAGCCCAAGATACTCGTCATCTCTTTGGCTTACGTCGTCCAGTAACACACTGAACGGGGAAGAACCTGTCCTGTTCATCACCATAACACTGTTACCTGCCTCGCCATCAGCTCCAACCTCTTGAGGTGGTAGGAGAACAACAGATGTTAGGTTTGACAACTTCATGGACATGCTGGCCTCGCCCGTATTTTGGTTGGTCCAAAATCGTGCATGATCTCCCTTCATTGTTAGAGGAGTTGTTGCATTTGAAATTTGAACCTCAACAGAACCAACTCCGTCCGGCGCTACAAATGCCAGCGTGTCGCCCAACTGTAGCTGGAATTCTGAAGGCAAATCATTCAATCTCAAAGCATTGTATTGCCCATCTCCCTCTCCGCTATACGTAATTGTGCCAATCTCTCCTGTTGCAGAATAACTTATGTCGGTTCCTTGCTGAGATATTGTTAGATCTTGAGGCCTGTTAGAGATTGATGCAAATTGACGAACTTCTCCTTCAGTGGTATTCGAGTTATGAATAAGATGTCCAATTATCAATTCTTCTCCGTAAAGACCCGATAATGAAATCACCCTTAAGTCGGTAATTTGGTCATAGGAGTAAGAAACTCCAGAAAGATTGGTTATCGCTAAGCTCATTCCAACCGGTACGAGAGGACCGTTTATTCTACCATACTTGCCGTCTACTTTTCCATTTGAGTCTGTAAAGTCAATATCCTCTGACAGGAGAATATGATTTCTATCCATGACTGGATGAGGGCTACTACCAATTGCTAGCTTCAAGCTCCCTGCCATCATTTTTTGACGTGTGGAGGAATCGCTCCATGATTCCCTGACTTGATTATAGAATTGAACTATAATTTCGCCACTGGACTCTCCAGCAGTCCCAACAATAGCTTCAGGTAATCCGTTGAGAATAGTACCAAGATCTAACACAATTTCAACTAAATTGAGAATTACATTGTCAAGAACTTCGCTCAATAAATCCGGGGCTGTTCCAAATTGAACCCGTATTCGGTTTGAGGATGGAATTTCAAACGTACCGAATACTGCAACCACTTCTGGTAAATCTATTATTTCAACCTCCATCGATGATGAATCAGACTCATATCCATGACGACTGAATGTCGAGACATATTCTATTGATGATATCCTCTCAGTCCCTGCTATCAGTATTAGACTGTTCCATCTCGTATCAGAGGGGTTGAAAATCTGCGTCGTATCACCCACATTCGCTGATGTGTCTGCTGTGTAATTCTTGATAGAGATGATTAGAGAAAGTCTATTTGGCATCTGTCCTGGGAAATTTGAAGAGCCAGGCGCTTCACCTATTAGAGTGAAAATTGCATCAATCTCCTCTTGTGGTAAAGTTCCCTTTGGCAGGTCTCTTACCCAACCTCTGGAGTCTGTAATATTCCCAAGCAGTCCCCCTTCCTCTATGTGTTGGGATCGATCTTCGAAGTAATGGAACCATAAGTCAGCATCAGTGTCGCTAAATATCTCAATATTGTCAAATGAATTCTCACCTGCGTTGTCGTTTCTGATAACTAAATCAACTTCTTGAGGAATCTGTGTGCTCCCAAAAATTGGATGTAGTCCAACATCAATATAGCCTAACTCATCCAGAGCCCTGTCACCAGATTCGTCTGGAGGATCGAAATGGACGAAGCCTATTCCAACTGAATAGCCACACTTGTGATCTCTGCTTTCAGAGTAATGATCTGCAATTGGGTCATAATAACTTGAATCCTCACAATCTGTTTGTTCGTTTGCTGAATTTTCATTCGGGTTTGATATCGAGATAGAATATGGTGCGCTTACGGATGTGACTTCTAATCCTGATTCATCTCCTCCGTTGAATATGTTGAGAACATCAATGATGTTTGTGAATGTGTCTGTAATATTTAGAACAAGCCTATCCAATCCCACCCTTACTTGGAAGTCACTGGGAGGTTGAGTGAATCTCGAATCGATTATGAGGGCATAAGATTCTCCTCCATTTGTGAGACTCAAATCATAAGCAACCCCCTTCATCAAAGCAACTTCCATACTTGCCATGTCATCCCATAGAGGATCAGCATAATCTAAAACGCGAACTCTCCATTGAAAGTTAGGTTGAATGTAAATCGATTCAATTGTTGGAACTAAACCACCACCAAATTGAACATCCCAACCTTCGCCTTGTTGCCCTAATCCAACAATGGAGAGGCCTACGGCAACATCACTACTACCATCTCCATCAATATCGATTGCATTTTCGAATAAACCAGCCCCTTCAAAACTGAGTATATCGCCTGTGAAGGTTCCATAATCCCACGCTTCATATTGGGGACCGTTATTCCTAGATGTGTAATTGACATACAATGAATATGTGTTGGCACCAATAGCTAATGGATCTGTAAATGATGGTGGTAATTCAAATAATGTGTCAAGCAAGTTATTTGGCCACCCATCGGGGTGTGAGTTTGGATCTGTAAGGTATACATACGGCCGGGGGTGCATGGGCTCTAATGGATCGGTTTGACGCATAGAAATATCACCTAATACGCCATCAGTTGCTAACAAAGCATCGCCGTCGCCAATCTCTCTACCCTTTGCTTCCACAGCGCTAATAATTCCTTCAGCGCTATTTCTTGCTAAATCATCTTCTCCTGAATCCCGCTGCTCAGATAAAGCGTCTGCCATCGCTTCAAGAACTCCGAAGTCGTTTTTACCCGCTGATTCTTCTGCTGTTGAAGGATTGATAATTGGCAAAAGCATCAACAGGATAAGCCCAATTGCAACCTTTCTTGTTCCGATAGGTTGCTGTACTCCGCGATGAAGAACACGCACGCCGCTAACGGACATCATTTACTATTCGGCATCTCAACCCAAATGAAACCATCCCTTCCCCGAGCAGAGAAATATCTATTTTTAACGCTCAAATAACTGGTCAGCACCGCATGATGGGCAAGAGACAACCGCAGATTTCTGTGATGGCTGCAAATCAACGCTAAATGCAGAGCCGCAAAGCGAACAATTAGTTGTTAATTTTACCGGTTGGTTAGTTGATCTGGATGGTAAAGCGACCCCCCCGCTCCTAACTTTTCCAGAAACTTTTGCCGAGGTTGCAACTGGCTGTGTAACTGGCTCTTCTGCAAAGGCTGCTAAAGCAGCTTCTGCAATTGAAGAATCCACTTGACGATATGATTCGGATGGTCTGAAACCAGCATATGGATCTGTATCCGATTGACTTGATCCGTATATTGACTCAAATTCTGCATTTTTGGCGTCCATCTCAAGATTTGAAATCGACTTAACTACCTCGTTATCTTTGATACCTGCAATTTGTCTTGCTTTAGCAAACATAGGTAGTTTCTCGTTTTTGGAAATACTATTTATCCTTGCATTAGCCTCTAATTTCGTCAACCCCCCTTGCATTAAGAGATCAATTGCATGATTCTTTTGAATTCGGTAATGGCCAAACAAAACAACAGCTGTTACCACAATAAAGACTGCAAAAATTACCACAACAATAGCAAAGACGCCATATTCGCTAGGCGGTTCAACAACTTCTACACTAAGAATTTCTCTATCCGAGTTGCCTGATGGATCCGTTACAGTAACAGTGAATTTATTTTCACCCAACTTGGAAAATGAAGTTGTGATATTTGGACCATTATAGTCAGGGTCGTTGCTTGGATCGCCGTCATTATTTGTGTCTTCTGTCAAGTCTAGATCCCATGTAATAGTTAGAGAATCACTTGAAGAATCGGAATCAAATGCAGTTACGCTAAGAGAAATTTCTTCACCTCTTTGTATGCTTTTTATATCCTTAATTCTATCAGAAACTAGCACGGGATTGGAATTGTCAATAACCCTTACAATTATGTTACTTTGACCTATGTTACCAGAAGGGTCAGTCACTTCCAATACAATGTTATAGAATCCTATACTTGAACTGTTAAAAACATATTCAGAGTTGTTTGAAACCTCCGTACTGTTAATTTTCCAAGCTACTGATTCAATCATGTGATCATCGCTTGAAGAAAGAGAACGAAGAGTCAAGTCTGTGTCAATCAGGAGTTTTCTAATGTTGTCGACAGGAATTCCTCCGATAGCATTTATCACCGCAGTGGGTTTGTTCTGGTCTTCTACGGTAATCTGATGGGTTTTTTGAACGGTAGTTCCTGTTTTTGATTCAGCCGTCAAATACACAGTTTTTACTCCAGGACTATCCCACGATACCTCTACTAAATCTCCGGTTGCATCCACAATCGAGTCAGTATCAAAATCCCAAGATAGCGCCTCAATTTGCTGTAAGCTGTTTGGAGTGTTCCTTGCATCCAAAACTATTTTTTCTCCCACAGTAGTTATGCCATTTACGTAATCGACAATTTCAGGTGAAAGTGTTGGGTTGAACCAACTCTTTATTGAGAAGTGAACCGGGAAATTGCTCGTTTTTAATATTAAATTTAGATTTTTCAAATCTAGATATGCTGGTATTGACCAGTTCAATTGTGTTAAGTCAATACCAGCAAAATCCTTCACATCAGTGCCAGAAATAAATAGACTACTACCAAGTTGGTTATCTGATTGTACGAATAAGTCTGCGGTTCCTGAAATAGGATGGACCCAATAGGAAAATTCTGTTTCTGCATCAACAGCAAAATTTGCAAGATTAACAACCTGATTGGGACCTATTACGAATGTGTCATGGATTAATGAGTATGGATGAGTAGCAGCAGGAGCTAATTGAATCTTAAATCGCCCCACCATGCCTCCTTGATCACCTAAACCTTCATCACCGTCATGAGCTGAATTATCAAATACTATGAACCAGTTTTTTGGGTTTATAGAAATCGGCGGTGACCAATCTAACCATTCACTACCAATCATGGATTCAAAGGAAGCCTCTGGATTTATCGAACTACGATAATTTTGTCCGTTCTTGTAAGTCTGAATTCCGTTTTGATCGAACATGAGAACATCCATCGCATCATCCATAATCTCGATGTCAATCGCAAGAGTTACTTCATGACCTCTGGTTCCAATATCAACTATCAGACATGCTCCTGGATCTACTGAAATTCCCGGTCCTGAAGAAGCCACATCAGATAGATCAAATTCAGCACATTGTGGAGCCGCCCTACCTTCTGTTGCAGAAGCCAATGGACTGAGTGTAACCGCGACCAACAAGAAAATTAGAAACCTTGGACCGCCCATAACGCGCAAAGTAGCACGTGGGATTTCAAATTGACTCAATTGTGTGGTTCCCATCCATTCTCCACCTTTTGTAAATGAGTTATTGTAAAATCTTCGTTTAGTATGATTCTGTCACCATCAGAGAGGGCAACAACAGATGGGTGCAAATCTCTGGCTTCCGACAGCGAATCTTCTGGGCTTTCCAATCGTGCCGAATAATGAGTTAGTGCCAAATGTTTAGCTTTACACATCAACGCCGTTCGCGCCGCACCTGCGGACGTAGAGTGTTGATGTTGTTCAGCAATTGCTGAATGTGAATTCAAGAATGTAGCCTCATGAATAAGGAGATCGCATTCAGTCTCAATCGCCTGTTCGGCTGTATCGCCCGACATAATTACAGACATACTGGGTCTTACTTTACCTCTAAATTCCGAGGCAACTAGTTCTTCTCCCTCATGCTCCACATCACGCCCTGATGCTAGCATTGCCCTTACTTCGTCAGGTAATTGTTGCGCTTTTTTACGATTGAATTTGCCTTTCTTCGGAGGAATAGATATTTTCCAGGCACATGAGGGGACCTTGTGTTTAGTAGAGTGAAAAGACAAATCAACATTAGCAATTGGTTGAGGTAGTGACACCGTTTCAAGAGTGGCCAGATTTACCCAGCGACTACCATCGCCCAATATCCAATCAACTTCATATCCCAATGTTTCGGTATTAGCTCCTAGGTTCATCCACATTCTATACTGATTGAAAAGGTCTGATGGTTGTGTAGTTTCGATGTCGCCTAATTTTCCTGATGATACAATAGATTCGATTACATCGGTTGTTGTGGGACCGATAATTGTAAGCTTCTCTCGACGACCATCTAACGACATTGTTTGCATCCACGGTAAAACACCCCAGGTATGGTCTAGGTGACCATGAGTTAGCAAGATTGCAGATATTCTTGACATCTTCAACCTACGGCCTGCATAAAGTTTCATTTGAGAGCGATATGAAATCAATCTATTCTGGAACCCTTCTCCACAATCGACGATCATCATTCCATCTTGTGTTTCTATAATCGAACCTGAAACAGAACGACCCTGAGCTGGACGAGCAGATGATGTTCCAAGAATGTGTATTTCGAGGACCAAAATATCACCTTATTGCTCATATGGAATCGGTGTATCTGGGAACCACCGCAAGATTACAACATCTCCAATAGATCTGACCCAACGCCACGGAATAGTTAGATGAACGCCCTTTTCAACCAACTCGTCAGGGCACCCTGCAACAAATAGATGTGTGGCTTTCAATGTTGAACCATCGATAACGGTCTCGCCAACAATTCCGAGATGATTGCCATCCGGAGTGTAAATCTCCTTGCCATTGAGATCTAGTATGCTCATATCAGTGGTCAAGACCGGCCCTCCTTAGAACNCCCTGACACACGCTCCTCAATGAACCCAACGGATAAATNAGGCTTTTAGNAGGTTTAATCAGATTCTTTGAATCTAAAATGGTAGAGATGTTANAATNACTTACCTATGTTACCACGTGCTTTCAGAGAAGGACGAAGTTTCTCNGCGCCCTTGCCTTTCTTGTGCAGTCCNCGACCTCGTTTACCTGCGCTNGTTTTTCCACGATATGCACGACCTNTGTGGTGTGATTCAGAAATCCACCCCAAATCTTTGTCTGACTTGATTGCTGGATGTGAAGGGTCTAGCAAAATTATCTCGTAGTACTTGTGCTTACCATCTTGGCCGACCCAATATGAATTCAATACCTCAAGATTCGGGAAGTGGCGATTTACACGTTCCTCTGCTATTCTTTGGGTGTTTTTGGCCATTGTAATTTTACTGATACCTGCTTTCGAGGGCTTGCGCTTCATGTGAATCTTACCTTTGCGTAGACCACCACGGCGAACTCTTGTTCGAACCATTACAACGCCCTGTTTTGCTTTGTATCCAAGGCGACGTGCAGCATCTATTCTGGTTGGTTTGTCAATCCGACAATTAACCGGCTCTCTACGCCATTGGACCATTCTGTCCTGACGTTGTTGATGAGATTGGGTTGATTTTGGATTGTTCCAAGTTTGGCGAACATGCTGGTAAAGTCCTTTGGCCATACTACATCACCTACTCAGTGGAGCAATTTGCCGACTTGCCTCCCCTATTTGAATACCGCGACGCGCCTTCTTCCCCATAATTTAGGGATTCACTCATGAGGTATGCCTACTTGCGATGTATATGTCGCTTCAAATCACGGGAGTTGATAAAATCATTTCCGCAATCGATTCTGGACAAGACATCAAGCTAGTTTTGGTTGACAGGGATGAAGATTGTGATGACTTGCGGGCTGTTTGTGTGAAACATGGAATAAGAATTGTAGAAGGGTCATCAACCGATTTGTGGAGGATGAGTGCTGATGGCCAACAAAAGGCTCTAGCACTTACTGGAAGGGAACCTGAAGGAACTCTGGAAGATATTTTTGCCAGAGACGGAGTTATCTGGTTATTTGATGGTGTAGAGTATGCACCAAACCTTGGATTCGGTGTTAGGACTGCCGAGGTCAGTGGGGCTACTGCTGTTATAATCAATGTTAAAAAAACCCACGAAGAAAGGAGAACAATCAGACGAGCAGGTATGAGGGCAACTAGGTTCATTCCTGTTGTATATGCTACTACTGAGGAAATCTTGAGTAAATGCAATCGAAAAATCGTTGTCGCCGAGGATGTTGGAAATAAGGCCCCTTGGGAAACTGATCTAACAGGCAATTTGCTGATTGTGGTGGGAGCTGAAAATGCAGGAGTATCTAGGGAAGTCTTAGATGCTGCTAGCGAAATTGTAAGGTTACCTATGCCAGGTTTTATTCCGTCATACAACCTACAAGTCGCAGTTAGTGCTCTGGCAATTGAAAGATTACGCCAAATAGAGATTGTTACACAGAATGACAACCCTTCATAAGTGTTGAAAAAGGGACTTAAAAATACGTGAAGATGAAAGACAGCACACTATTGAGAAATTACGTCTCTACATGTGAAAGCATTCACATCATCGGAGCTGGTCTGAATTCCGAAAAACCAGCTCATACGGCTGTTGGAGAATTATCAGAAAGAGGTTGGGCAATTGCCCCGATTCACCCCAGAGATTGCGGAGCAACAATCAATGGATTTCCTATCAGGTCCGAAATTGAGAAGGGTATCATTCCCGAAATTGTTGTGTTATTTTTAGCACCGGAAAGGGCAAGAAGTGTTGTTAGGAAGCTAATTATGACATTTAGCGAAGAAGATTTTCCGCTAGTTTGGTTTCAAAATGGAGCAGAGGATGACGACGCTACATCTGCTCTAGAAGAAATGGGTGCAAACTATGTTGTTGACGACTGTATCGTTCGATTTTGTCAAAGAAATGACTTGCATTGTCTTAATTCACCCTTACCTCAAAAATGGTGTTTACAAGTCGCATCACCCGAAGGTAACGGTTGTTCGATTTGGTCTGTCCATTCAACAGATTCTGCAATTATGCCGCCACCAAAAGAGGCTCTTGAATGGGTTGGGACATTAGACGAACTGGAGAAGTCCCAAACTTCGATCCCAAAGTACATTCGCTCATTGAAAAACAATAATGAGACACTTCTTTCGCTCGCTGAGAGATTACAGAATTGACTGAATTGCTGATTTGTTATGAAACGAGACTCTAAAAGTGACACTGTCTAAATATATACATGGATATATACGATATCTCGTTTTTCTTTTCTACGATATGGGTTGGACCATTCTGGTTTGGAATGCTTGTTTTTCCTGAACATGAATTAACAAAAAAAGCACTTGCTGGACCTTGGTTTTTCCTTGGACCTATACTGATATGGTGGGCAGTCACGGTTACTAATCCTCAAGGCTTAGTCGATTTGTCTAAGGATTTTGCGAACCCTTCTGGTATTCTTGAGGGGCTTGCTGATATAATGAGCTCAAAGGCTGGTGCTTCAGCTGCATGGGCACACATGGTTGCTGGGGACATTTTTGTCACAAGATGGATGTGGAAAAGATGTCTTGAACACGAGTCAGAAAAGTGGGTCAACGCAGTCACAGTATTCTTCGGAGTTATGTTAATGCCAGTGGGCATCGCTCTCCACGCCATACTAGTGCGTGGTGATGCAAAACCAAACATGGACGACTCTGCTGCTACAGTCTAGTAATTCCTGTGGAATTAAATTAAGTTATTAGAACGTAACAGTCAATAGTGTAGCCCACTTTTTTTAGTATACACAGAGGATAATTACATGGACTATTGGGAGCGGCGCTGGGCAACAAACCAAACTGGGTGGCATCGACAAAACTTCAATGATTTACTTACAAAACACTGGCCAAATATCAATGCGCCAGTAAATGGTAAGGTACTAATTCCTCTATGCGGGAAATCGCTTGACATGTTATGGTTTGCAGATATAGGGTACGATGTTACAGGAATTGAATTAGCACCTACTGCCATAAAAGAATTCTTTGCGGACAATGATATGATACCAGAATGTATTAACCGTGGAAATTATAATGAGTTTTCAAGTGGTAGTTTCACAATTTTAAACGGTAATGTATTAGATTTCAAGCCTGGATTAATAATGGCAGATGCATGGTACGATCGGGCTGCTATGATAGCTTTACCACCTCAACAAAGGGAGAAGTATATCAAGCAAATAGCGCAACAGACAAAATCTGGTGCAGTAGGGTTGCTAATAACATACACATATCCTCAAAATGAGATGCCTGGCCCTCCATTCTCTTTAGAAGATAAAGACGTTAGAATATTATTTTCTCATGGTTTCGAAGTTGAACAACTTGAAAGAATTGAACTTGAAGATGAAAAAGGAAGGGGACTTTCAAGCATTAGCTCTTCCGTTTTTAAAATTACAAAAAAATGATTGTTGGCATTATCTAAACAACGTAGTTCCAATGTGAACTAGACAAACATATATCCGCCTTACCAGTGACGACTTATCATGATTAAGTCCGTCTGTAGGCTTATTCAACCTATGATTTTTTTCTTGTGTTTGATCCCTAATGTGTCTGCTCACGGTGGAGGAGAAAATGATGGCCTAACAAATCTACAAGTCTTGCTAATATCTATTGCTATATCCGGGCTATT
>PAOW01000014.1 GCA_002710015.1 Methanobacteriota archaeon
TCGGCATTAATTTTCTCAAAGAATCGATCAATTCCTTTTCGTATGGCTGCCCTAATCCCATTAACATTCCAGGTAACTATCCTCATGTTTTATGCGAGATGTGCCCAATGTTTCAAACCAACCCATCTGAGAGTAACCCTCTATCGTCTGTAAGTGTAATTGATTTATTTTGTCGTTTTGTAACAATGTGTGTTCTCCAACCTGATAATCTCTCATCCAGCAGATTCTCGATTGCCTCTAAACCACCGGTTAAGGAAATACAAGATAAATGGCTCATCCCCGGTGCTTTTTTTGGATGAATCGCAGCTAAATCAAGAATTGCAACATCGCCTTTGATCAGACCATGCATTCCTCTGAGAGGATTATTATCCAACACCACATCTAACGTTGCCACTTTTACTGGTGTTCCGGTAGGTTTACCTGTGCAAAACAAAACGTTCTCAGATTGTATTTTTTGCCCTGTAACTGTTATCACGCCTCCATCATAGATCTCAGAAACCTCAATTCCTGTATGTATTGGAACACCTACTTCTTCTAATGTCGAGGCTAGTCTACCTATTATCCCAGCCCATCCTTCTCCAACAACGCATAACTTACCTTTCAACAGCGCTTTTTCCCTTTCAGGAATTTCTTGTCCCCACCCCGATAATAGTTTTATTGCCCCGTCTCTAACTGGATCCTGTCCCATCTTTAGTTTCAACATAGCCTTGGGACTGTTAATTGGTAGAACTGGGCCATAGCCTGCAATGAGTACTTTGTTCGGATTCACAGGCCTTAATGACAATTTTACTCTGCTCAACTTGTTCAACAATTTGTGCAGCTTACCTCCTTTGAGTAACAAATGGGGACCATGCTCTAACTGGTGACCATGTGAATTCTCACTCGTACCTCTGCCGCCTATTAGTGACCTTTTTTCTACAATGTAAACCTGATTTTTTGCCAGATGCTCTTTAGCTGCTGTAACAAGGCCATGTATCCCTGCCCCGACTACTAAAACCCGCTTCATCAAGATAGGCCAGAATGTGCATAATCATGAAATCCTCGTATACATGGCGATAAATATGGCTGATAAGAATAAGCCGCCACATGACCGAGGTCATATCCTCTGGGATGCTTCAGAAGGACCCAGTAGAATTCTCATTTCCTCATTTGACAGATGGTCAAGTGCAATACTGGCTGACGATTCCATTGATATGCCATTTATGGGTGTAGAATCTGAGATTGAAGCAAAAATAATTGCAAAAGAAAGCGGTATTATTGCAGGCTGTGCAATGGTTGAACACGTCATACAAATATGGGCGGGTAATTTACAAATCTCATGGAGCTGTGGTGATGGTCGCTCTATTTCTGGTGGAGACGAAATCGCCCAAATTAGAGGAGATAAAACAGCACTTTTGTCAATGGAGAGGCCTATTTTGAATATTCTTGGACAACTATCAGGTATTGCTACTGAGGCGAAAAAATGGTCGTCCAAAGCTCCAGGCCAGATTGCGTGTACTCGGAAGACGATATGGGGCCTACTTGACAAATGGGCTGTCCATCTTGGTGGTGGACTAACACACAGACTAAACAAAAAAGACGCTCTTATGATGAAAGAAAATGATTTGGCTACTATCTATCCCGATATTGAAGGAAATGGTGCTAGAATTGCTAAATTTTTATCAGATGTCGAAATCTCAGGATACGGAGCCTTTCTGGAGATAGAAGTTCGCTCTGAGAAAGAGGCGATAATGGCTGCATTTGCATGGTCTGAAAAAAGAATGAAAGAAGCATGTGATCCTATCGTGATTATGCTTGATAACTTCAATCCTGAAAGGTGTAAATCCGTTGCTGATGAATTAGTAGAGATGGGTCTAAGATCGCACGTCATTCTTGAAGCAAGTGGGGGAATTCTACTGGAAAACATTGAAGATTGGCGAGAATGTGGACTTGACGTGCTCTCAACAAGTACTATTAACAGGGGGACATCTCCCCTCGATTTGACAATGTTGGTTTCCGAGTAGAGGTTTGATTATGTTAGATGAAGAAAATATTGTAGATCCTAGTCATCCGAGGTATGACTCCTTGATGATAAGAAAGAAAATTGCAGATGCAGGAGTTAAAGGAATGCTTGCGGACTCCGCAATGATAGCCCATGGAAGAGGGGAGGCTTACGACTACCTCCTTGGTGAGAAAACCACGCCTTCTGCAATGGAAGCAACAAAGGAAGCTGTTGCGAGGTTGATTAAAGCTGAGAGCCCTGTTATCTCCTTAAATGGAAATGCGATCGCCTTGGCTGGATCAGATTTTCTTACGCTAGCGAGCCAACTAGGTTGTCCTGTTGAGATAAACATTTTTTACCGCACACCAGAAAGAATGGGTGCTTTGATCGGCCATCTGAAACTACTGAATAGCAAACTAGGATTGGACGTGGAAATATTAGGAGGAATCCCTGATGAGCGTATTCCAGGATTGGAAGGACCTAGGGGTGCATGTCAATCGAATGGAATTTTTAGCGCTGATACAATCCTCGTTCCACTTGAAGATGGTGATCGTTGTGAAGCACTGGTGGCGATGGGTAAGGAAGTATTGGTAATCGATCTCAATCCTCTATCTAGATCTTCCAGGAATTGTACTGTCGGAATTGTAGACGAGGTCTCCAGAGTCGCAAAAAACATGATCCAGATGATGCCTGAGAAGCCAGCTCCTACCAAATGGAATAACGCTAAAGGCTTACAAGCGGCCCTTGATCAAATAATTGACAATATAACAAATAAATTCAGTTGACTACAATTCTTTTAATTTATTTGAAAGAATGTTAGCAATTGATTTTCCAACATCGCTACAAGTAGCGGTGCCTCCAAGGTCGTATGTCAGTGATTTTCCGTCCTTTAGATGCTCAGCAACACTCTCATCGATTTTTTTAGCGATTGAGACGAGTTGATCTTGCCCATGTTTTCTCCCCAGCCAATCCAGCATCATTTGGATTGAATTAATACTCGCAATTGGGTTGACCTTGTTTTGACCTGCATGTTTTGGTGCACTCCCATGAACCGGTTCAAAAAATGCATGCTCGTCTCCTACATTACCTGAAGCAGCCATTCCCATGCCGCCTTGCAGAACTGCTCCTAAATCTGTGGCAATATCTCCGAACATATTCGATGAAACAACTACATCATAGAATTCCGGTGTCCTTGTGAGCCACTGCATGAACGCATCTATGTAACCGTGGTCTACCTGAATAGATGGATAATCTAACGAAACTTTGTCGAATACTCTACGAAATAGTTGGCATCCCCTTGTGACGTTACTCTTGTCAATGCATGAAATTCTGCTTACTCCATCTACTGGTGCCCCATTTCGATTTTGTGCAAATTCAAAGCCCATGCGAACTAACCTTTCTGTTCCATTTTCAGATATAGGTCTGGGATCGTAAGCAACTTCGCCATCTAGACCAGGGAACGACATTTCTGGAGGAGAATACTCCTTTCTACCGAGAGCTCTGTCCGCACTCCTTCTAAGCAGTGAATGATACAACCCCTCTGTATTTTCTCTTAAAATGGTCATATCCACCATCCCCGGTTTCCATATCTGTGTAAAGTGGCCGTGAACCTTATGCGGTACGCCTTCGTAGAGTTTTATTGGTCTAACATTCGCATAGAGATCTAAACCAGACCGCATTCCTAGGATTACTGATCCACCAGCCAAATCCCCGTTGGGTAACCTAGCTCCTGGATATCCTATCGCTCCTAAATATATGGCATCTGATTCATCGCGACATATCTCAAATGACCCCTCTGCCCATTCTTCTCCTGTCTCCTTGTAATGTTGACCTCCACAGGGTATGAGAGTTTTTTCAAATCCGTAATTTGTGGTTGCTTCAATTGTGTCAAGTATGCGAGTAGCCTCTATCGCAACCTCTCTACCTGTTCCATCTCCGGGAAGGATTGCGATACGAAAGTCGCTCATGAGCCCGGCCAAGGGTTGCCACTAAATGAAGCGTCCCCCTCTGTCATGCTTGGTGCAGAATGAAGGTTCTAATCCACTGGAGAATTACGGCGTTTTGATTAACTACGCAGTCTATCGAAACTCCATAGGAATTAGACGTTTTTACAAAAACTGTATCTTTATGGTCCTCCAATACACACATCTGAATTATGGCCGGAGATGGTTCGGATAGAGCGAACGCAAAAGTTCGCTTAGAACAAATGCCGCCCGCTGTAAAAAAATTAGTCGATACGATGCTTGGGATAAATCCTAACTTCGATATTGAGGATTGGTTAGTGCAAAAGGCCGAAGAAGATTTATCCTTGATTAACCTAGATTTAGAGAGGGAGAAAACTCAGTTGAAACAGAGAATTCACAGACTAGAATCTCTCGCCGAGCGGCTTAATTCTAAGATTCCAAAGGGTGTGGAGGACGGTCAAACTAACCTATTCGATTGTTTTGATATCAGCCCTCCCATCAAACACCTAGTTGATAGGATATCAAACGATTTTCAAGACGACCCTCATCCTGCTGGAACTATCACTGACCTGCTTTTAGACGATTCATGCGATGACCCGCTTCTAGCACTCACTGCACAGATGATGTTAATGGCCGCTCAAAATAAGATAGGAGATGGAGCCAATTGGGTTGATATTGAAGACTTATTCAGACCTTTACTAAACAACGGGATTTCCAAGAATGAATGCATTGAAGCACTTGATTATTTGCTGATGTCAGGACAAATACATGAGATCGATGATGATTGTTTCATCCCTGAGATGTAAAGTGGGAACCCATGGACACCCTAGTGTGGTTCAATATATACCGGAGTCGAGTTATACAACATGGGACTAACGAGATCTGCGATAATAGGCATCATGGCGTGGGGCTTGATGACAGCGATGCACGTTAGACACGAAATTGCTATTGGCATGGGAATCTTTTCTGCCTTCTTCGTACAATCAATATTCCAAGCAAATGCAAGAGGGGTACTAAAACACAAAGCATCATCACTGCAGAACGAATTGAATATAGCTGTTCACCAAATATGCGATATGAAAAGGGCTCTTGATGTTACAACTAAAGATCTAAAGGAAGCATTAGACGAGTTACACCGCAGAGATGCTGTTGGTAGTCCTGCTGCAAGAGAGTTACTTGCCAGACAAGAAGAAGCTATGAGTGCACAAAAAGTTGCATTAGCAAGGTCCACGGACAGATCATTCGAAACCCTAGAATCTCTTGAGAGAATGATTATTTCGCAGGGTGAGCAGACCACTAGAGTTCAGGAAGTTCTTTCTATGGTATTAGAGAAACTAGCCCTTGAGCCACGACAGAACATAAACATGCGAGATTCAGTACTCACCCAAGAGAATAATTCAACACCATCGATGACAGAGGACATAATATCTCTGCTAGGTTAGTGTGGTCGTTATGCATAGTTCACTTGAAGAATTAACAAGATTGAAGTTCAGATCTAAACTTAATTCTATGCTGCAGGGATTAGGAATAATCCTCGTAGCGGCAGCCATTATAATGGGGTTAAGATTAGACAATCCACTGATTTTTGACAGTCATATTTTAATGCTGATTTGTGGATTATGTTGTGTATTTTTTAGCATTGTAATTAATAGGACAGAGGAAAGATTCGCTAGCAAATACGACATGACGCACATACTAGATTTAGATAACAAAGAAGATAGATACAAAGCATATCTATCCCATTTATCAAATTGGATTGCACCAGAAATGGAGGAGATGAATCCAACCATGTCCAGAGCAAAAGACCCATCCGGGCCAGATTGGGGCAAGACGGACTTCAAACTCGGACAAGCTCCAGAAAGAAGAGATGCCATTATTGAAGGACAAAAATACACAGGCCTGGAGGATGATTTAACACTTGGAGAGAAAATGATAGAAGATGCAAACAAGCGTTATGCAAATATTGCTCAGCAGAGATGGGAAGAAGCAGAATCAAATGACCCAGATTTAATTGAATATGGTGTTGAGAAACTAGGAGACTTAGTCCGAACGGACTACTTCATCAAGAATGCAGAAGATGGGGCTTTTTCCAAGGCTCTTGGAAAGAATGATAATGGGATGGATTCAAAAAAACAGTAATAGTAGAGTGATAAAGTGAAAGCGATTATTGTTGCTGGTGGTCATGGCACAAGATTATTTCCTATGACAAAATATACTAACAAAACAATGTTACCCTTGAACGGTTATCCCGTAATAGATTACGCACTATCTACAATTAGAAACTCAGGAATTAGAAATATCACAATAATCTGCAATAAATTCATAGACAAAATTCGTGATCATGTTGGCGATAGTGTTCGCTATGTATTAGAAGATGAGCCCAAAGGGATTGCTTATGCCCTGCAATTAGCTAGAGGCGGCAATGAAGGCTGCCCGCTGTTAATTTGGTTTTCAGACAATATAACTAATATGAATCTAAAAAATGAAGTAAGAGATTTCAAAAATGGAGCAACCCTATTGACTAGAGAAGTTGGAAATCCTGAAGAGTTTGGTGTAGCCGTCTTTGAAAACAATACAATAACAGGAGTCGTTGAGAAACCAAAAAATCCTCCTAGTAATGTTGCTATTGGTGGGATTTACTTGTTTGATGAACGATTTTGGGAAAGATTGGACTCTGCACAATCAAAACCTAACTTCTCTATCTCAGACGTAACGATACAATATATTGCGGAGGGTAGTGCAAAGATACTATCCGTCGGTGAAAATACTTGGGTTGACTGTGGGACTCCAAGTGGGTTAATCCATGCCTCTAAGTTATTACAAAGTGGCGAATTTACTCCACCAGAGGGGATGCAATGAAAGTCGGAATAATTGGAGCAGGGATGGTTGGAGACACCATAAAGCACTGGTTTAGTAAAGTGCATGATGTGTATGTTCACGATCCAATACTTGGGACAAAAATTCAAGACGTTACAGAGAATTGTTCTATGGCCTACATCGCTGTCCCCACTCCTCAAAAAGAGGATGGTTCATGCGATGTAAGCATTGTAGAAGATGTCTTGAAAGATTTACCAAATGGCTTCACTGCTGTGATAAAGAGCACTGTTGTTCCCGGAACTACTACTCAGTTACAATCTGCTTTTCCGCATCTCAAAATAGCATATTCTCCCGAATTTCTAGTAGAAAGAAACCGGCTAGAGGATTTTGGAAATCAGCGGATTTTAGTTGTTGGTTGTGAACAGAAAGAGGTTTTTGATTTGATTTACGACCAGCATAATTTAGCAGGAGTTTTGAAGGACTGTAAAACCTTTCACATCAGCTCAACTGCTGCGGAAATTGTAAAGTATACCAAGAATAATTTCTACGCATTAAAAGTAATATTTGCAAACCAAATGTTTGATATCTGCGAAAAAATGGACGTTGACTGGAACATAATCAGAGATATAATTACAAGTCCTCAAAACCAACCGATTGGTCCTTCGCACTTGGAACCAATTATGGGTCTTGCAAGAGGTTTTGGAGGTAAATGTTTACCCAAAGATAGTATTGCTCTGAGGACGCTTGCTCGTGAGTTGGATGTCGATTACAACATCTTAGATGCGGTACAAAATGATAACGAACGCTTGAGAAATATTCTAACAGGCAAAAAATCTGACGTAATCACGGAGGATGATTGATGCTCCCTGATCATGGTACATTCAGAAGATATATCATGACTGCAATGGTTAACTTTCTAGCATTCTATCTTATTTGGGAGATATGTGTTTACCTGTTACCAAAGGATAATTATTGGCCCACAATATCTTGGGCAATATCATGGTTCATTGGTTCTTTACAGGCACACTGGACTCATAGAATATGGACGTTCAACTCACATAGAGATATCAGATGGACTATCCCTACAACTATGATTCTATACATATTAGGCGGACTTGGCTCTACTGCATGCTACTATATTGGAACCGTCATATGGGGATTCGACTACCGTTTATTCTTCATTATTAATTCAAGCATGTGGGGATTCTTAAATTACATCGGTCAAAAGGAAATCGCATTCAAGGAAATCAGTACCTCTGTCCCCTCAGGTAACGAATAATAGTTTGGAAAATACCAACTTTAGGACGCGGTGCCAACCCTAGCCGCCAATCTAGTTCTCCCGCTCTATCATAATCGATTAGATCGTCATATCCGCCGATTAATTTTCCTGATATGAAAATTTGAGGGACCGTTTTAGAATTGTTTGTTTTGAGAGAAAATTCTAGATCTGTCTTCCTGGATCGACCCAATTTAATCTCTTTGTAATTCACTTTCTTTCTGTCTAGATATTGTTTTGCACTTACGCATGAAGGGCAGCCTTTGTTGGTATAAATCTCCACATCGGCCATGATTAATGGCGCCAATAGTTGCATTTGAAGAAGTCGTTTCTTGCGAGGCATTCAAGACATACCACCTGCACCCATCCCTCATGCTGCCCGATACTATACACAAATTGCCGCAATCTGAAAGGTTCGCTTATGCGCAACTATTGGCTTACATGACAAGGGTTGATAACGAATTAACTGTCGAGGAGATGTCAATGTTTGAACAGCGACTTGGAACAGCATTACTTTCTCCCAAACAGCGCAAAATGATTAGAGCATCTCTAAAGAATCCTCCTTCCTTAGACGAATGTTTAGAGAATCTAGGCGATGAAGCTGGTAGACTAGCGCTGCGCGATGCAGTCCTAATGTCTGCTTCGGATGGAACTGTTGATGAAGATGAGCGAGATATACTTGAAGAAATTGCTGAGCACCTTGGTCTGAAAGATGATGCAGTAGATAGGCTTCTAGAGTGGACTGTGGAAGGTTATGCTTGGATGCAAATAGGTTACGATCTGCTCAACGACCTTTCACGGTGATGTAGCTGCTTCCTGATGCTGCGTTAACCCTGCCTGAAGAACAGCGCAGAAAAATTGCTTGTGCACTAATACTAGTTGCAGCATGTGATGGTGCCCTTGTAAAAGAGGAAATTTCAGCTATTGAAGCAAGTATGGGTGCAATGATGCTACATCCTGAAAGTAGAGAAGAAGTAAGACAATTATTGTCACAACCACCTGAACTCAACAATTTGTTGGATGACATGGATATTGGAGCTAAACGAATTGCATTGAGAGACTGTGCGCTGCTAGCATCAGTAGATGGAGATTATGATGATTCCGAATTGACCGCCCTGAGGACAATTGCTGATTCTGCGGGTTTATCTGAAAAAGACTTGTCAAATGTGTTGGAATGGGTCTCAAAATCATGGATTCACACTGCAAAAGGTCGGTCTTTGATATCACTGTCAATCCCCGGTGATGAAAATATTCAGTAAAATAATTACGGATATTGGATTATAGTTTCCGGATAAGGGAAATCATGAAATTTTATCCCTATGTTTTATTATCAGTACATTCCTACGTGGGAATACCGCAATTGTTTATTTTGTGCAGAGTGTGAAAAAGAATGGGAATTCATCCAAAAATTGGAATTACAGGATTACCTAGATCAGGTAAGTCAGCTGTTCTTGCAAAAGTTCTCGAAATGTTGGAGGATGAGCGCAAGAGAGAGATCAATGCAAGGGGCGGAGATGGTGCAAATACCAACATAATTGGTGGGATGCGCACAGAACCTCTAACCGAGAATTCGGAGAGGGTTGGTTACAAAGTCATCAATATCAATACCGGAGCAGAAGCGGTTATGGCACACAAATCAATTGATAGTCGCCTGAGAGTGTTGGGATATGGAATTGACACTGAAGCACTAGAAAGCGTTGCTATTGAAGCAATTGAATTTGCTAGAGATTATTGTGAAGTCATAGTAATCGACGAAATCGGGAAATTTACCGTCGAATCTGAGGAATTTGTTAACGTTGTTCGTTCTGCGCTAGAAGTAGATAAGCCAACATTATTGGCGCTACACAAAAAAAGTAGACACCCGCTTCTACAAGATATAAGAAGAAGGGACGATGCTAGAATATTAGAAGTGACGCCTGTCAATCGGGCATTGTTGCCATACAAAATCCATAAACTAATGCGTGAAACATACTAATTCTACCGCTGGTTTCATTCAGTATTGTGTTTTCGGGTGTGATGATGACTCCTGCAAGTAGTGCTCAGAAAATACTACTTGGAACTGGTCTAGGCCTGTTAATGGCTAGTGGCCTTGCACTCATATCTGGACTCATATCAATCAATAATCCCAGTCCTGGATTTATTGTAATTATACTTGGAGTGATTCTTATTGCAATCTCATTCAACACAAAGAGTGGCACTGGCATTCTATCATCGTGGTTTCCCGAAGAGGATAATGAGAATCTTAGAATTAGGGTTGAAGAAGATCTTGCTTTTACAAGTAAAGAAGAAATGATAGGCAGTGCGTGGGCTAGGTTAGAGCACACGATGCTTTCTAAAGAATTGGAGGGAGAAGAATGAAGTTAAATCTCCCCAATGAAGGAAAAAAGAAACGAAATCAATACTGGACTACCTGCATTATACTTGCAGGATTGGGTGCAGTATTCTTACTCCCATACAACAACAATGCAAATATGTGTGGTGCAGGACTTTGCTGTTTTTCAATGATTTTCGCAATAAGCGCAATGTCAACTCCTGATGACAATAAACAGGTAGTAGTTATACAACAACAGCCACAATATATTCCTGTTGTCCAAGCTCCTGCTCAACCTCCAGTTACACGTGCTCCTCCACGAATACCTACCCCTCCTGCCACACCAATAAAGAACAAGGCAATGTGGATGCAAGAGGCTAGAAATTTAGAGCTCGCAAGAAATTGGGATGAAGCTGCTAAAGCTTACGAAAAGGCAGGAATGTATGCTGAAGCGGGTAGAATAAGAAAAGAGTATCTTGAGGACAAGCAGCCGCTCGTTAATATTGGAAAACTCGGTGATACAATTCTCAACGACTCGGTAATGATTTCAGAAGATAATGAGAATAAAATCTGACTAAAATCAATTTTGATGCACTATTATAATGATGCAATTAGAGTTATCAACTTTGGAGAAGGGTTCATTTCCTAGATGTTATACGAAGTTCTGGTGAGAGAGATGAGCGATGTCCCAGATGGCCTATTTTACACAAAGGAACATGAATGGATTAGAGTTGATGGAGATGAGGTTGTAATAGGCATTACAGACCACGCACAGAATGCTCTTACAGACATTGTGTACATCGAATTACCTGAGGTCGGCGAAACCTGTGAAGACATGGGTGAGTTTGCAATTGTTGAATCTGTTAAGTCTGCATCCCCGATATTCGCACCCCTAGCTGGTGAGATTACTGCTGTTAATGAAGACCTTGAAGACACTCCAGAACTTATGAATGAAGATCCCTATGGCCAAGGTTGGATTATCAGAATGAAGCTAGATGACTCCTCTGCCGTTGCACAACTTATGTCTCCTGCCGATTACAAAGCTGAAATTGGCGAGTGAAATTGGAATGTTCCATATTTACGTTGATGGTTCCTGCCTTGGAAACCAGAACGTAAGCCTTGACACGCCTGCTGGTTGGGGTGTAGTTGTCATTACAGGTTCAAATGATTTAGGTAGAGGAAATGGGGAGATTTTACACGAGTTTAGTGGTAAAGTTGTAACTAAATCAGATGATCCAAAATTCATCGGAGCTGAAGTAGGATCAAACAATACAGCTGAGTTAACTGCTTTCGCTGAAGCTCTTAGATGGGCTTTAACAGAAGGAGGAGATGAGCAGATAATTATCAAAACCGACTCTCAATATGCTGGAAATCAAGCAACAGGTTCTTGGAAAACTAAAGCGAATAGAGAATTAGTAAGTCATGTCCAATCACTGTGGAATGAAGTAAGTGACCTTAGAGATTTGTCTTGGGAACACGTCAAAGCGCATGCCGGACATCGCTGGAATGAGAGGGCTGACCATTTAGCAATAAGAGCTGCAAGTGATGAAAAGCCTACTTCGCTTTCATTTTGGAAACCTGGTCAACGTTGAAGTCTTGATATGAGCCATTCTCTCAAATCGCTGCTCAAATCTTCTCTCCTGAGGGCATGATCTATCTGGCTCTTTATCCAAGGAAGAGGCGACCCAGAGTCATACCACTGGAAGTCTGAGAGGTCAACACCAATCAAACCGTCATTTTTCATCCAGTGTTGCTGAACAGCAATCGATTGCATCTCTCCGAATTTATCGTAATCATATTTTTCCAAAAGTGAATTCGTGTCCTCTGTAAACAAGTACCTGCCACATAGAACTTTATTGCTTGGAGCATCTTCTTTTCGCGGCTTTTCCACTATTTCGGTTATCCTATTGTCTAACATTACAACAACACCGTAATTCTCAGGATCCTCAACAGTTGAAAGGCCAACACACGGTAATCCACTTTCCGAGTATGCTTTGACCAATTGCTTACTGGCATTAGAAGGTAGATAATTCGATGGAGATGTATGTTCATCAATTAACAGATTATCACCTAACAATACTAGAAAGGGACCAGATATGGCATGTAGTGCACAAGAAAGTGCATCTCCAAAACCTCTTGCAACATGCTGAATGTGAATTTGATATTCAACGCCTTCAAATGGGGAAATAAGTTCAGAGGGTATGTCTTTTCGGTGAATTGAAAGGTGACTATTATCTCTGAAAAATCCAGAGAGGTCTTTGTTTGGTGAGCTAATGACGTGAACTCTTTTCACTCCAGCATTAACAGCCTCCATAACCAAGTGTGTTAGCGCTGGTATATCCACTAGTGGCATTGACTCTTTTGCGATAGCTGAACTAGCAGGCAGCATCCGAGCTCCAAGCCCTCCAGCAACGATAATTGCATCTTCAACCGCTGTCATTGGTAGTCTAATACCCTCATTCTTTTCAAGCGTCGCGCCTCAAAGAGCTCCCATGGGGACAAAACCCGAGTGGCGGTTGTATGCCGTTACCGGTGCAATTCTAGTTGCAATTACATTTACTGATTGGTCTCCAGAAGGCCCGTGGGACGATGCCACATTTACTTCGGGATCGTTAGGTTTACTGGGTTTAGGCTTGATCTACATTGCGTGGTTCAGGCTCACCTTTCAAAGAAGTGGCATAATACCAACTATGGATTTGTGGAGGGACCCGCAAACAACCTCAAAAACTGTTTTTTCTGTTGGTATTGTGACCTTAGCAGTGGCTTATGCTATTGGCAGGATAAGTTACTTTCCAGAGCCTGCCGGACTAGTGTTATCGCTGGTCGGACTTCTAATCACAACAAATGGCCTTTATGTCTGGCTGTCAACCGCTGGGCCATTATCTAGCGAGGAAGAATAATCATTCTTCTTCAGAATATTCAGGAGTGCGCACCATAATCAACAGATAGATGATTAACGCCAATATTACTACTGTAAGTATCACCGTGGCGGCTGTTGTTTTACTATCCTCCTTTGAGTCTGCTTTATTCTTAATCTCGCTACTATCGTTATTACCTTGGTTGTCATCATCTAAGGGGCAAGCAATTTCAGTGCAGGACCATCCTCCGGAATCGCAAACACACGTGTTGCAACCATCATCTGCTGGCCTTGTTGCTCCGTTCTCACAAATGGGTGATTCTATAAAGTTCCAGGTCAAAGTAAATCCAATTTGTTCGTCATTATCAATAATCACTCCGATGCACCTTTCTCCACTTTGATTTGCATCAAATGTCAAAAGCCAATCTGATGTTGCCGATACAGACGTTCCAAAGCCACTAATTCCTTGGCATGTAATGTTTTGAACAACCTTAGATGTCGAAATAAAGACGATGTCGCCCTCGTAGAGAGAGCCGATTGTAATAATGTCTCCATCTGTCAAGTTACTTCTAAATCCTGAGAGGGTCGAGACATAGGCATTGATCGTATTCTCAGGCAATTCCAAAATTTGTTCACTCTCTTGAATGGAAGATTGTAAGGAATTTAACCCCAAAATAAGAGTTTCATCATGCCATGGTTGTTGCTGCGATCCCCATGCTGCTTCGATTGTTATTGCATACCAAGCTTCATCTGCAGGGTTGATTGGCGTGTGTGAATATTGTTGAGCAGATACATTCAATGTACTCAATTCCTCAACGTTTTGAAGTGCATTTATTGGGCCAATAACAGATCTCCAAATCTTTGCGACAGCATTTGGATTATTGGTGTAATCTTTCCAAGACAAAGTCACAGTTCCATCAACACTGCGGTCCGCAGCTAATTCGCTAACTGTTGAAACCCCAATCGTACTCTCAATTATTGGTTCAGATACAGGAGATGCTTCTGTCAAATCCAGTATTTCGTTGCCTTGAGAATCTTGAAGAGTTATCGCATAACTAGTGCGACGATGCTCACCAATTGGAATTGCGATTTCAAAGGATGTTTGAGTATGGTCTACGGTCCCTAAGTATTGATTTGTATCTATTTTATCTAATCCATATTCATGGCGGTAGATGTTGATCGAGGTATCTGCATCATCTAAACCGCTCTGCCAAGTAACAACGGTGTTTGAAGTCTCTTGACTAAAAGTAGCCTCTAACTCTCCTATGAAAATAGGAGCGATGTTGTCTTCAATTATTGGTTGGCTAAGCGTGTTGCTTCCAATAAATCTGGTATCTTCAGACATTTCGTATAACAATGTAACAGAATAGTAAATCTCTCTCTCAACAGATTGATCGCTGAAATTTATCTGATAGGAGGTTGTTCCTGCTGGAATACTACTGCTTAGGATCGTTTTTGGCATTGAATTCCAATTCGCTCTGGTTGCTGGCTCTGAATGACTGTAAATCATGATTGAATGATTCATCCCAATATTAGGAGGATAATCCCACGTCAAATCGGTAACTCCATTCGAGTAACTTGCAGACAAATTTTCAACAGCACTAATGGCAGTAATCAACTCCTCCAAAGGTTCAGAGCCTTCGCCATTTGACCATGTAAGGTAAGAATCACCTTCCTGCACAGACAGTGTGTATAGAATTTCTGAGTATGTTGAGGATGGGTAATAACTGATTTCAAAAACTGCACCGGAGCATTCTGAATTGCTCATTTGCGGTGTACAGAATTGGAGATTTTCAGCGACTGTATCTATTGATTCATTTGATGGAATCCAACATCCATATGTAGCGCCACTGTCATTTCCTTGGTAATATCCACAAGGCCCCGGTTCATCTTCAAGGAGAGAATTATGATAGTGGAATTCGGCTGCTCTTCGCTGTATTTTGAACACCCCTTCTTTCAGATCGTCCAGTAGAGATGCATCATTGGTTACCGGCATCCTAATACTCAAAGTTGTCATTTCAGTAGAGTTGTCAAAGCTAGCATCCATTGTAACCCCAGAATTTTCATCCAAATCGTCCGCAGTAACAGAATCAGCAAATGGCAAAATTGCCAGAAGGAGTAGAGAGGTTAGCAATAAAGCGGAGCGCATGGCTGGGAATATTGGGCCGCATTCAAGAGGTTTTTGTCAATTGGTGGATTCCATATCATCGAGCATACTCAATGCATCATTGAGTTTTGGCAGTTCGCTTTCCGACCCATCCGAAACGTGAATTTCTGGGCGCTCTGGTGTAACTGGTTTATCNCCTTCACCGGCTAACCATTGTTGCCATTGNGTGGCTCTTTNTTCATTTTTAACACTCATTAACGTCCAAAGGGAGTCTATATTGAGTCCCTCTAAAGAACGGAGAGTNATCGAGAACCTGTCTGCGTCCATTTCATCCATACGAATCATTAATTCGCGAAGACGAGTCAAAACTGCCTCGTCGCCGTCAGCCCACAATTTGGGAATTATTCCTCTACTATCCTCAGAAAATTCTCCAAGATAATCACGGATTGTGTGCACTAGGTTTCGACGGACTACCTTAGAGGGATGATTACACAAACTGTCAATTTTGTTAGCCCATAAATCTCTATCAAGATGTTTTATTTCTCCAACAGAAGAACTGACTGCTGCGAGAATATTTTCATCCCTGTCTTTTATCATTGATTCAAACAATTGTATCGCTTCACCTGGGATTCGTCTAAAGAACAAAGGTAGCGCATCTGCAATCGCCCTGCGTGAAGTTAAGTCCTTTCGATCCATTAGAATTTGAATACACTTTGAAACCGAATTTGAATCGCTCTTAGCCAACTTAGGTAAACAAAGAACAACTTTTGAAGCTGTTAAATCATCAGCATCACTGCAGCTATCGATTAATCTTTGAGAGAGATCTAATGCTTCAATAAGAGGCTCCCTTTCCAACAGTAATCTACACCATTCTATCAGTAATGTTCTGCGCTCAGAGTTGCTGGTAGAAAGATTGTCCATTATCCATCTCGCAGCTAAAACTCCTTTGTCATTAGGAACTACTGAAAGATTTCTTGGAACAACACTATGCGGGTTCCAATCAATATTGGCGTTTGAGGGGTCCGGTTTTGTATGCCATGTGCCAGGCCTCTCTCCTAGAGAGATTGATTCAACAAGATGATAACCTTGATGCAGAGGCTGGCCAGAAGATTTTCTGCAAAGACCGTTAATCATTACAATTGAAAGCCACCATCTGTCTATATCAGGGTTTGAAGCATCGAGCGCTTGAGATAGCCATTCGGTGACTATGGCAAATTGTAACCTTTCAGTGAGGGTATCGAGTCTCCTTAGTAGCCAGCGCTCATGAACAATCAACGGATCGTCACTCAAATTCATTCTATGAGGAATTATCAAATCCACAACTAGGTTAAGATGTCTATCGAACATTCCCTTATCTGCTCTGAGTAAACCAACACCGAGTTCAAGGATTCTATCTTTATTGCTCGGAATATTTGGTGGGAAATCCTTGTCAAAAAAGGGAGGAGATGGCAATGGCCACGCCTCTAAGCCAAGTCTCAATGTTTTATTCAACTCAGTTTCAAGCCTCGAGAAAATTTTATCGGAAATTTCTCGTTTTGTTTTCATAGTGCCCACCCGCAATTTGGGCATGTATCTTGAGTAATTCCTCTCAAATGTCCAGTTCTATGTTTAGATTCTGTATCAGCTCTTTGTATCGGTTACGAATTGTAACTTCGGTTACTCCTGCAACCTCTGCAACCTCTCTTTGAGTTCTCCTCTTTCCACAAAGGACACTTGCTATGTAAATTATTGAAGCAGCGATACCAGTTGGTCCACGGCCACTTGTCAATTCTTTCTCTTGAGCGGCTTTGATTAATTCGTGAGCCTTGGCTTCAACTTCAGCATCTAAACCTAGTCCCGAACAGAATCTTGAGATGTAATCTTCCGGCCCTGTTGGCATGATTTTCATCTTCAGTTCTCTGACCATGAATCTGTAAGTTCTTCCGATTTCTTTGCGACCGGTTCTACTGGCTTGACCAATCTCATCAAGAGTTCTTGGTACGCCGCACTGGCGGCATGCTGCATACAATGATGCTGCTGCAACACCTTCGATAGATCTGCCACGTATGAGTCTCTTTTCAACAGCTTTCTTGTAATTTACAGCCGCTGCTTCCCTTACTGATTTTGGAAGTTCAAGTCTGCTTGCCATTCTGTCTAACTCTGCCAAAGCCATGGCTAGATTTCGCTCAGTGGCGTTTGAGACTCTTGAACGCTTTTGCCATTTTCGCATGCGATAGAACTGAGATCGATATCTGGAGTTGATAGTTTTTCCAGAATAATCCTTGTTTTGCCAATCTATATCAGTAGATAGACCCTTATCGTGAAGCATGACTGTCATCGGAGCACCCGTTCGTGCTCTTTGGTCTCCTTGTTCTGGGGAGAATCCCCGCCATTCTGCTCCTTGATCAATAACATTGTCCTCTAAAACGAGACCACAATCATCGCAGACAACCTCTCCTCGTGTCTCGTCACGAGTAAGAGATCTGCTTCCACATTCACTGCATTTTACAATATCTTCTACATGTTGGTTATTATCCATATCGCCACAACCTAAATCAACGCAATAGTTGATTTCCTATCCTTTCCCCTCAGCAGGGGTTATTTAATGTTTGTTACACTATCTTTAATTATCTAATTCATGCTTATGTAACTCAATACATCGTTTAGTATAGGATTTGTTGATATTCATTAAATGCAATTATTAAAACCACAGCTGCATCGAAAACATGCATGTATTTTTCTCAATAACTGGAACGAACTCGTTAAACCAGCCTACCTACTGAACCGCCTTGGAGGGAGAGAATGTCTGAAGGTTGGCCGCCAGAAAAAATTACTCTCTCGCCTGGAAAAAGAATATTATTTCTTACCAAGGATCTGAATCTAATCAAGAAGCAGTTGTATGAAGGATTAGACCTAAAGATGGAAGATTTACAGCCTGAAGATCTTCTGGATGATATCAATACCGACGCTATGACGCCAGCATGGGTTTGTTTTAGCCACGAGCCGTCTGAAATCGCAAAAAATGCGTATGCAGGTTTAATGCAGGATGGCATGAGGGTTTTCAGCGAAAAGGCACTAATCAATGGAAATTTTGAGGTCATCGTTTCAGGACAAAGAAAGGGTACAGGTTCTTCTAGAGAGACTGCCGCACAATGCGAGAGGTGGGCGGGTATAAGAATAGTCATAGCTTCATCATTCGCTCCTATCCATGAAAGAAATAACATCAATCTAGGACAGTTAATGGGCGATTATGATATTCTCAAGAGACTACAAAATGGAGAGAGTATTCCATTGGATGAATTTACAGACAAATACGATCCTGTAACAAAGCTAATCGTTGAGAGTGGTGGATTATTTGCGTTCGCTGAAAAGCTGAAATCTGGTAAGATAAATCTTGCACCGCTGGACACTCCAGACGGTCCAATGACGATGGCTGAAAAAATAATCGCACGAAACCTAGTAGGACAGAGAGAAGGTCAGTGTGTTAAACCAAATGATCCGGTTATCGCTCAAGTCCAAGGAGGATATAGTCACGAATTCACTACAGCTCAAGTTCATACATTTCTGAGTGAAGAATACGGCAGTGATTATGTATTGCCCAATCCAAAGAAATTCGCAGTTTTCGAGGACCATCTCCTATATGCTGCGCACAACCCTAAATTTGTGCCTCACATGGACAAAGTAAGAACACTTAGAGACTTACAAGTAAAATTTCAACTTCACACAGGGGTTAGAGATTACTCAGCTAAAGATGGCGTTTCGCCAGGAATCTGTCATCAAGTTGCTAGGGAAGAATTCATTGAGGTAGGTGACTTCATTCAAGCAACTGACTCCCATACATGTATGGGAGGGGCATCAAATGCACTCACCTATGGGGTTGGTGCAACCGAATATGCCAGTCTGATTTATTCCGGATTTACTTTTGTAAAAGTTCCCGAATCGATTCGATTTCAGCTAATTGGTAACCTAAACCAAGGATGTACTGCAAAAGATGTAATTTTGTACATCCTAGCCGACCATGCAAGAGAAGAGTTGACTCTCAACAGGTCGATGGAATTTGGAGGACCCGGACTTGCTTCCCTCTCAATCGATGAAAGGGCCACTCTTTGTAACATGGCGACAGAATGTAGCGGTAGAACTGGAATTTGTGAGCCCGACGATTTACTGTTTGAGTGGATGATTAATGCTCAGGGATTAGATTTGGAAGTAATGAAAAAATTGTCTGTAAGCCCGGATGAAAACGCAACATATGATGGTGGAATACATGTCATTGACCTCTCGCAAATTGTTCCAATGGTTGCTCATCCTGGTAATCCAGATGAGGGTATACCTTCAGACCCTACAAATGGTGCAAATATTTCTGATATCGGAGATGTGAAGATAGATATTGCATATGGCGGCTCATGCACTGCTGGGAAAGATGATGATATTGCATACTATGCCAAAGTATGCGAAGCCGCTGAAAAGGCAGGAATTGACATAAAAGATGGTGTTGAGTTTTTCATCCAATATGGAAGTGGTGGTGTCAAGGAACTTGCTATTAGGATGGGTTGGCACGAATTATTCGAAAGAGTTGGTGTAAAGTTGATTGATCCTGGCTGTGGAGCTTGTATAGGTGCTGGCCCGGGTGTATCAATCGACTCTGAACAGGTAACTGTATCTGCAATAAATCGAAATTTCCAAGGGCGTTCCGGCCCAGGCAGACTGTATCTTGCTAGCCCACTTACTGTTGCAACCAGCGCTTTCACCGGTCAGATTAGTGCTTGGAGAGACGACATTTTTGGTTGAAGTATATTTAGTCGGACTGACACCTAAATCAGAAATATCGAAACTATCTGTGTCTATTAACTGCAAACCCTGAAATCTAGGACGCGAGATGATAATCGCCATTTGATTCCAAAATAGACGATATGATTCAAGAACCTTGGGCGTTGGGGTTCGTACGCTCAAGGCCCGACGTCATTAGGACGGAGGAGGACCTTAGGTGTGTGATGAGATGTCTGGAATTGCAAAAAAGATGGCGAGTAATCAAAAGCAAATCGCAATATCTGAATTCTTTGAAAAGAATAAACATTTTCTTGGATTTGACTCCCTTCAAAGATCGATTATTACTGCTGTCAAGGAAGCGGTTGACAATTCACTTGATGCATGTGAAGAAGCTCGGATCCTACCAGACATAAAAATAAAAATTTCAAAAATCGATTCTAAAAAGGACATTCTTGAACTAGTGGCTGAGGACAATGGCCCCGGTATACCACAACGAAGTATAGAGAAGGTCTTCGGGCAGTTACTCTTTGGTTCTAGATTCCATGCCATCAGACAAAGTCGTGGTCAACAAGGTATTGGAATAACTGGAGTTGTGATGTATTCACAATTGACTACTGGCAAACCCACTAATGTGGTTTCGAAGGTAGCGAGTGAAGCTACCGCTGTAACAGTGAACATCGGTTTGGATACTAGGAAGAACAAAGCTGTCAAAAGTGATCAGGATAGAATCATCTGGGAAAATGAGGATTTGTCACCTAAAGAACACGGATTGAAAGTAACAACTAGAATGAAAGCAAAATATCAGAGAGGCCGTCAATCTGTGTACCAATATCTCAGAATGACAAGTATAGTCAATCCACATGCTGAAATCACATTTGTCGACCCAGATGGAGAGAAGCATCACTGGCCTAGGGTAACTGAAAGATTACCGAGAAAGGTTGATGCGATCAAACCACATCCTCACGGAATAGAATTAGGACAATTACAAAGAATGTGTCGCGAATCTAAGGACTCTCGTTTGACTGTTTTCCTAAGGCAAAACTTCTCAGGAGTCTCCATGCGAGCAGCCAAAGAGTTATGCGAAGCATCAGAGTTACCAATTACTGCAAAACCAAAGACGATGAAACCTGACCAGGTTCGCTCACTATTGGAGGCATTTCAAGGAGAGAGGATGCTTGGTGGAAAACCAATAAAATTGCTAAGCCCTCCCACAAATTGTCTATCACCAATTGAAGAGATGTTAATCAAAAAAGGTCTATCCAAAACCATTGACTCAAAATTCGTTAGTACCATGACCAGAGCTCCAACCGTGAGTCATGGAAATCCATTCCAAGTTGAAGTCGGACTAATCTTCGGTGACGGCATGGTTGCAGACAAGCATGTTGAAATCCTGCGCTTCGCAAATAGAGTGCCGCTAATGTATCAGCAGGGAGGATGTCTTCTGACGAAAGCGATTGAAAGCGTTGACTGGCGACAGTATGGACTTGAGCAAGCAGGTGGAAAGGGCGTACCGAAAGGCCCTGCTGCAATATTAGTACACCTTGCATCGACAAATGTTCAGTTCACATCAGAGGCAAAAGAAGCTTTGTCCGACAACGAATTTGTCTTCGAAGAATCGAGAAAAGCAATGCTAGAAATGGGCAGGGGTTTGAGAAAGCATCTTGAAAAGAAGAAAAAGATGGCAAAAACCCGCGAGAAATTTGAGTTGATTAACGACATATTACCAGCAATCGCTGAAAAATCTGCTGCGATTTTAGAGCGTCCTGTTCCAGAGCTTGCAGGATCAATAACTAAAATCATGAGTGCTGTGATCTGCAATGAGTCTACAAGTTGGAATAGAGAAACTAAGGAGACTGACGTTACTATTACGTTGTTCAATTACACCTCTAGGGCAAGAAGCTATTCAATTCTAGTAAACTGGCCTGAGAAATCTGGTGCATCAATGATCGCCAATGAAAGAGGGGGCAGAAAAGAGGCGATGGGAATTTGGGGTTGGAAGATCGAAACACTAGATCCGGGACAAAAAGCCGAGATCAATTACTCTCTCGCTAATTTAGAAAAAGGAGACTGGACTGAAACTGAAGTGTTTTTCAGAGGTAGCCAAGATGTAATAGGTGCCACAAAACTGGACGAAAAAATGCTTGAAGAAATACGTAATCAAGAAAAAATTCTTGCTGAATCCGCAGAAAACTCCGAAGATGAGCCCCCTGTTGAAAGCCGATATGAGCCGGCTGGAGTCGTCGAGGGGGATACAAATCAAACGACACTGTTTGGAGGTGATGAGTGATGGCTAGAGTCAATGATCCGCAGTTGACAAAAGCAAGATTGCACTCTGTTGTAGAAGAAATGTATGACAGAATTGTGAAGGGTGAGCCTCCAACAATGACATTACCGGTGAGAACGAAAAATAATATTGGCTTCGACCGCAAATTAGGCGTTTACAAGTATGGAAAAAAGCGTTCAACCAGAGATGCTACAAGTCTGGGTTCGGCAAAGAACCTTCTGCGCGCACTACACGTGGTTGAGTTTATTGAAGAAATGATTGAAGCAGGAAAATCGTCAACTCTCAGAGAGATGTATTACATTTCAGAGGGCTGGGGTCTAGGTAAATTTGGAAGTCAAAATGAGTCGAATAACCTTGCAGAAGACCTCGAGGTTGTAACCTCGTGCTTAAGAGAGGATTTCAAATTAAGACCGGAAGAAGACGGTGCTAGAATGATTGGTAATATTACCATAAATGAACTGAACCGACGAGGACAATGGATGACAATTAATGCAAGAGATGATGTTGGAGATTCAGGTTATGGAGTTCCTTACAATGTCGAAGTTGAAAAAATTGAATTAAAGGAACATGATGTTAAATTCTTGATGGCCATTGAAACAGGAGGTATGTTTGACCGTTTAATTGAGAATGGATTTGATGAGGATTACAATTGTGGATTAATCCATCTGAAAGGTCAGCCTGCTCGCTCAACTCGTCGAATCATTAAGCGAATGAATGAAGAATGGGACTTGCCTGTTGTAGTATTCCTTGACGGTGACCCATGGTCATTCAGAATATTCGCATCGATAGCCTACGGTGCGATAAAGACAGCACATATTTCTGAATACTTAGCAACGCCATCTGCGACATATCTCGGAATAACTGCTGACGATATCTTAGCTTACGACTTGCCCGCTGACGAACTTTCGAAGAAAGACATTGAAGCACTGAACGCTGAATTATCGGATCCAAGGTTTGCAGATGGATGGTGGCAGGATCAGATCAACATGATGCTTGAAGTAGGAAAGAAAGCTGAGCAGCAGTCACTAGCAAAATATGGATTAGATTTCGTTACTGACACCTATCTACCAGAAAAGCTTGGTGAATTAGGCTTAGCATGAAGCCGTTTGGTTGAAAATATATTGCAACCCAGCGCGAGGTATGCAGCCCGAACAGGTTATCTCACCGTGGCCGAAGCGGTTGATGATTTCAGGTATTGTTATCGGGATTATAGGAGTCGGTTTGTTCTCCTACCTACTTGATGATTTCAATGATTATTATGACCCGAGAGAAACTAACGAGCACTCTGCCTTGCTTGGCGAAAACAACCGTTTTGAGATAGAACCGGGTTGCTGGGTAGTGAACTTAGAGGGAGACGACGATGCCTATAATGTCAAATTCCGCTATGTGGAGAACGGCAGTCAAGCAGAAGATGTCCCAACCGGATGCGTTACGGACTTTCAGGCAATGTCAGGAGATACAGATTTCTCTACTATCGCTAAATTAGATGTAGAGAAAAAGTCTGACATTATTGTCATAATTGAATGTGAAGATGGAGAAGAATGTGACAGGCCGATTTACTTCACAAATGGTGATGCAGTGATTCTAGATATGGTTACAGATCAAGGCCTAATCTCTACATTAGGCGCCTGCTGTTTAGGTGCATTTTTATTCCCGCTAGGCTGGATTTTGATGACTATAAACAAGAACAAAACATCCAAAGTGACTCTTCTCGAAAGTCAAGTTTCAGAGATAATGAGTCAGGAAGAGAGTTTCATTAAAGGAACTCAGAATGACATATTGACCACTGACCAAGTTTACAAGCTAGTAAGGGGAGAAGGTCCAGAGATTCAAGAGCAAAAAACAGATGTTCCAAGTCCATTTTCGAACACGGACACGAGACCAACTGCGGTTTCTAAAGCTAAATCCACTGGCTCGATTTACAGTGCAAGCGCACACACGCCTGAAAAACCGCCTACTGACGAGTCATGGAAAAATTGGGATGAGTCTTAACACTGATGCGAGGGGTTCATAGATAACCATGCTATGTAACCAATGGTTGTGAAGTGATGTCTGACCTTGACCAGGCCCTAGCCATACTGCAAAACAAAGCGCGACGAGCCATATTAGAACGGCTGGTGCGAGAGCCTCACTACCCGCTGCAACTAGCTGATCAAATTGGAATATCCCAGCAAGCGGTAATGAAACACCTGAATATGTTAGAAAAGGCGGATTTTGTAGTCAAAATAAAGGTTGCAAGCAGTAAAGGTGGGCCGCCTAAAAACATCTATCATGTTCAACAGGCACTATCGATTAGAATCGATTTAGGGCCCGATTTATTCCAATGTAGCAAAAGGATTCTACCAAGTGGCGGACCACTGAAATTATCCAATAGGCTAAAAGGACAAGTTGTAGGTATTGCTGAGGAAGTGAGTGGACGGAAGAAAATTAGTGTCGGAGAAGGTGCTCACCACCTTTCTGCTATATCGAACGCAATCGAGACATTAGACCGTGAACGAGATGCTTTGATTTCCCTTCATCAACAAATCAAACAGAGGGTTTCAACTACAGTGGATTCTGACTTTGAATCATATGAACAACGCCTTATGGTTCATAATATTCTAGAATCTCCAGGTTCTAATTTTAATTTCAAGGAATTTGCTAGAGAATTAAAACTTGGAAGTGAAGCAAGCGAACGCCTCATGGACGAGGTTAGAACTAGAGTAATTCGGCAAATGGCTGAGAGAACAAATCAATTCATTGCTGCACCGCAATCTATTGAACTGCCATGGTGGGCTGCGCTAGGCATCAGTCAAAATGAGGATTAGAGGATTCTCTAAGACTCATCTTCTTGCAAAACCGATATCAGGCTGCTCTGCTCTGCAAGTCTATCATTGACTTCTTTTCTTCGACCCTTTCCTACTAGGTACAGGACTCCGAATAAGGAGAATGTCAGCAAGATTACACCAAATGGAAGCGCCCAAGTGCTGATTACCTCACCAGCAACATCCATGAACGGAGATTCGCTAGATAACTCTGATTTTATCGGCTTGAGATTGTCTCCCTCGCTAGATTCAACAATCGAATTTTCTGGATCAACGACTACGACCACATCATAACTTCCAGCTGATACTGGATAAAGCATGTAGAATTCAACAATTCCTTGAGTTCTAGCTGCATCAACTGGCAGTAGTGCACCAATGGTCTGCCTCATAACAATGGAGTCCTCGGGACATCCTTCTTTCAGAATCTCTTTCTCTATATCGCCATCAAAGTCATCAAATTCACACAGAACAACCTCGATGTTGGTTGCGTGAACATTTCCTTGATTTTCTAAGATTACTCGAATTGGTATTGTTTTGTCAACTTCGTTACTGGTCTTTTCAGCGGTCACGTCTGTGATTAACAAGTTCGGAGCCTTCAATCTCAATGTAACAATGAATTCATTGGAATCGAGCATTTCTCCTTCCCACTCAGGGCTATCGTCATGATCGCCGTCTTCATCCATATTTCCAGCAGAGCTAGTAACCTTCAAACCGATATTTCTGGTTTGTAATTCAGCACCCGTAGGTATGTGTATCGTAGCAACCATTGTGTGAGTGGTGTATGGATCCATTTGAGGTAGCTTCCACTCATTGGTATCTGTTATGTGAAGACATTCGTCTTCAGGTATGTCGTCATCGGTAGACAATACTTCAACACACTCTGTCTCTATCTTTACATCAGTCCCTACGTAGCTAACCATCTTCCATTCTACTCTCCAATCTTCAAGAACTCCCATTCCTGGTATTACATTCCATACCGTTGCACCGGTGCTGCCGTCCTTGTTTTGTGTGTGGTTGTGTAGGTTTGGCGTGTCTGGAACGTTTCCTGCATTTGTAATATTGAAATTATATTCCACAATTCTACCAGGTGCTGTGGTTTTTACCGGGTTATCAATTGTCTCATCCATGCTAATCTGCATGTCATAGAATTCATTCACAGTGATGAAGAACATCAATTCATCCCTCAGCCTTGTCCTGTGGCCTGTGTCATCAGGATAGTCTTCCTCGCTGAAAGCCTGAATGACAACTGTGTAATCACCAGCCTCAACCTGAGTTGGAACATTGATTGTCAAATCTATGGTTTGGGATGTATTTCGAGTAAGTTCGGTAAGCAGACTCCTTGGGATATTGATGTCCCATGGAACATTGACACCTTCTGAATCATAAACTCTACTCATTCTCAAATCGTATCTGTCCGGTCCGTTTCCTGTATTCGATATTGTTGTTGGAATAATCCAACTGTCTCCTGGATTTGCAGACATTTCTGTCGTTTCTGCTTCCGCATTTAGAGAGAATACGTGAATTACGTTGGTCGATAGAATCACTGAATCCGCAACTCTTGGGTATCCTTCTAAGTGAGCTTTTACTGTGACTGCTGGGCCTAGTCCTGCATTAGCATTGACTGGCGCACAAACGTCTACACCAACTGTGTAAGTCACGCCAACTGGCCATAACCTCGGACTATGTGGATCAGAAGGATCTCTTGGCCCTGGTGCATTTGAGAAGTCCAGTTCGACTGTCCAGTGGTCCTGTCTCCATGTATTCATGTCAATTTCATCTGGTTTTGCTTCAGGAGCACCTGGAGTTGAGAATACCAAGTAACCAGACTCGTAATTTTTGATGACATTTATGTCATAACTGGCACAGGACGGTGTTCCTGTTGCAGAAGATGGTAGTATCATCTCACTGGTATCATAAATCTCGAATACAATATTCCCAATTGATCTAATTGAGACATTTATCCATAACTCCAAAACATCGAAGGTCCCTTTTTCAATTGATTTCACAGGTTCTCCTTCTGACCATCCCTTAACATATACCACAAAGGTCCCGGGATCCTGACTTGTAGGCACAGAAATCTCCAGGTTCTTGGTTACAGATTGCCCTGGTTCTAGTGCAACCTGCATTGGGAAATCGACTTGCCATCCAAACGGAAGTAACCATTCCTGCTGGCCTTCTAAGCTGTTAGGGTCATAGAAAGCAAACGTATCGTATACATTTCCAGTATTTGTAACGGTGATGGAGAATATCGCAGTTTGTCCCTGCTCAACATCAGCCATCCTGTGACTTGTGTCAAGATCTATTCCGTGAACTACGTCCATCAGAGTCAGAGTTAGCCTCTCAGACCTAATTGCAGGGTCCTTCATCGATATCGCTGTTACAGTGATTTCAGCAAGCTGGTCTTCCGCTGCCTGATAGATCGATGGTGCTCTGACACGCATATACATTCTTGCCATCTCGCCACCTTCTAGGAAGATTGCAGTATCTGGGAAGATTGCAGTATGGTTATTGGCGAAATACAGATTCGCAGTCCAGTTTTCTGGCATGCCTGACAAATTCAGATTGTATGTATCTGCAACTAGATCTTTTGGTCCAGGAGTTGTGTTGTTAATTGTTAGATTGTAAGTCGTCTGTTCTCCTGGTTCTATAACGTGATAGTATGTTTCACCCTCATCGAATTCAACATCAACTTGCCCGGTTAGGACATGAGAATAACAAATTGTCCACGGTCCGCCGTTGGTTTCATCAGAACACTTGTTTGTGTCTGACCAAGCAATGTGCGCTCCGCTACCTAAATCATTAGCAAATGCTGGAGGTTGTCCTAAGGTTGGCTTGGATAATTGGTTTGGTCCAAGCTTGAATGACGACCATGAAGTGACAGCAGTAGAATTCCATGCATCTAGTGCCGTTTCACCCGGTCCCGTTTGATCTGTTGCATTGATTTTAGCATATCGGATTTCTTCTCCTGCACTGCCGTTTGCAAAGTCAAGCCAAGCTATGTGCACGTTGCTTTGAGGATCTGTCAAGAGTGCTGGATATGCGGAATTTTGACTGCTTCCTTGAGGCATTTGTTGCCACCCTTCAACCTCTGATATCGCTGTGTCTTCAACTCTCTTAATGGCGTAAGTGGAGAGTCCTTGTGGCACACCATCCCATTCTCCTGCTCCTTGAAGTCGAAGTTTCGTGTAGTATATTTCGTATGGAACGCTCTTCTCGAATCCGTAATCTCTACCATCCATCCAAGCAATGTGTGTATTTCCTTGCAAGTCCACAGCAATGGATGGGTGGAAAGAGAACGCATCGTCTATGGTTACTCGAGTATCGTTGACTACTACAAGATGTCCTTCACTTCCCTTACCAACATCCTCTGCGTATCCATTCGCCAATGTCTGATGACCAGGATTTCCTGGAGTCCATGACTGATCGTTGTTCATCTTCCCATACGGGTCGAGAACTGTCATGAAAATCTCTCTTGAGTTGTTAGTAGAGATGTAAACCATTGCTTCCACAAGTAGTTGCATCTGACTTGCGCCTCCTGTTCCTGATGGGAATTCGTATGTTTGTCCGCCTGCATCCGTTGACCTTACGGAATTACCCGGACAGTTGCGTGTAGCGGTTGAAACCACCCCATTTGGACACTGGACTAAATCTCTCATGTGAGACTCGATGTTGTTAGCTCCCCCGTATGACTGACCATAGAGCCCGACTGGAATTACTCCTGCATTGATACAGTTATCGTGCGCTTCGTTAATCGAAGTTGTATCATCCGCTTGCTGAGAAGGGTCTCCGTCTTTTGGACCCTCATCAGATACTGGAAGAACGATTTTCGTTGCGTTAGGGTTCCAGCGGTGATCAGCAGACGTAGGTGGATTGCCTGGAACGTTTCCAATTGTGTCTTTCCATGATAGGCAAGCCCAGTTCGAACCTGGACCCCAGTCCTCTCCAGAATAACCGGAGTATGTAGCGCCGTTGTATACTGTTCCCGGTAGTACTCTGAGTCCTCCTGAATCATCGTTTGGCGCGATTCCTAGTGCAGTCGCTCTTGGGCCTTGTCCGTTCTGATAATGAGAGGCGCAGTTTCCAGACTGTGCTGCACTTGGTAAAGTGTTGCCAAGACCGTATATTGTTTCATACACCGTCATGTTACCTTCTTGCAGCATTGGCTTAATTCCTTTGAAGAAACCACCAGACGCAAAGTTTCCACCGTAAATTACTGTGCAGACGTCTGCCCACTCGGAATACATAGACCCGGATGTATCGACTACGAATACCAACTCTACTTTTCCTCCACGAGTATCATCCCATGCAATTTGAACGTAATCATTAGCATCTACAACGATATCTGGATGCCCCTTGTGACCGATGATTGGAGTTAGTAGTGTATCATCAAACAAGACTATCACATTTTGAACACTGTAGTCTGGCTGAAGCATCTTGTAGTATATCTGAGGTTGCTGGAAGAACATGTCTAGTTCATCATAGTTATCTTGCCAGACAATGTGTATGTTGCCCTGACTATCTACGTCGATAGCTGGCCAATCTCGATTGTTGATATGTTGCGCAACAATGTAATCGTCGATTGCTGTAAGTGAACCGTCGTCAGAGACTGTGCCATCCATTGCCGTGTTGAAAGGATGTAGTGCAGAATACATGATTTTGTGTTGACCTGAGTGATCGGCCCATGTAACGTGGACAATGTCGTTGTCATCTATTACCATATCTGGATGGTAGATTTTGTGTAGTCCTGCGTTTGTTACTTGAGTAGCGTCAATCAGGGTCTCTCCACGTGGAGATATCATTGAGTAGTATAAGTGCTGATTTGACCTGCTCCATACAACGTGAACGTTTCCTTCAGAATCTGCAGCAACCGCAGACATACGGTCTGAAGAACCTCCGCCATCCACTACCTGAATCGCCTCGGTAATGACGACTTGCGTTGCAGCGGCAGGGGCTGCCATCATAATTCCTGACAATGTAGATAGTAACATTATCATTGCTAGACTGACTGATTTTATTTTTAGAGACATAGTTAACACTCCTCAACGACGTTTTTATGGTTAGATTACTCATACTTAACCGCGACCCCTTCGCGTCAATTTTAAAATTAGTAACAATCAAGCAGATATGGGTTGTCTAGGGTCAGTTTTTGAACAAAATTTTGGCTGTTGAATTGAATAGAATATCGTTAGGGATTTCGAAACCTGCTGAAACGTACGAATCGATAATTCTCTCTTCGAGAGCTTTGTAATCTCGAGATGATCGAAATTGTTCCAGGGTCGCTTCATCGGACCACATCGTGTATACTATGATTCGTTCTTCATCTTCGGCAAACGTTGAACCTTTACATCCGTTTTCAACTGCACATGAAAGAAATTCAACCATAGAATCGCTCATATCAGCTGTGACTTTCTTGTTGATTTTGTTGGTAATCCACATGCGAATAACTGCTATTTCATCCACAAATCATCGATATAGACTCGCCTTTTACACTTTCCTGTTTAGTAAGAGTTACAATCACTGTGCAGTTTCATAGACCTCCAATCTTACCCGATGATATCATATGCCGAGTGATAGTGAGTAGAAATGATGAGTGAGAGAGTGAATATTTCTTCAGGCGCACCTTGGGAGCCAATTGCTGGATATTGCCGTGCAGTCAGGGTCGGTCAATTCATCGAGGTTGCAGGAACCACTGCTGTCGATGCTGAGGGGAATTTTCATGGCGAGGGAGATGTAGTTGCTCAAACTCAATTTGTTCTTGAAAAAATCCAAAATGCGATAGAACAAGCTGGCGGCGCAATGTCAGATGTCGTGAGAACTCGGATCTTTGTTACCAGCAAAGAGAATATGATGGAAGTTGCAAAGGTACATGGAGATTTCTTCAGAGATATCTTACCTGTGTCTACTGGTGTAGAGGTTAGTTCTCTCGTAGACGAACGGCTGCTGGTAGAAATTGAAGCTAGCGCAATAATTAGTTCTGATTCCTAAGTTGTGACAAGGGTACCCATTGAAAGGACGGGGGTCGCAAGGGGGTCCCTTGTGTTCAAACTAACATGTTTAATTTCGCCTTGCGATGATTAAATTTTCTC
>PAOW01000015.1 GCA_002710015.1 Methanobacteriota archaeon
CAACTGGAGTGTTAAACGACGATGGTTATTATTGGATAGAATGGCCTTTAGCAAGCGGCACCTGGTATTTCCGTTCATCAAGCGAAATTGCTTGGGCTAAGTTCGAAAATAAATGAATTAAGGCTAAATCGAGCGTAAGCTGCTTGCCCACAAGGTGTGTTTGAGACTTAATCAGGGGATAACCTTCGTGGTGTTTAAATAGGTCGGGATATAGAAAATAACCGGTATGCGAATAATCTGACATCCTGTTGATCCATTTGGCTTGCTGATGGCCGTGAGGCTCTAGAACATCAGCCGAAGAGTAATGGAAAAAAAGGAGTTAGAAAAATGAAGCATCAAAAAAGAATACATAACGGTAAAAACCGTGTTACAGGGCGTAAAATAAGTCAGCGCTCTGAAATAAAAGAAACAACGAAAACTAGGGCGATGGGTAGGCCAAACACGTTTGGCATGCCCATCTTGCGAAGGCCAACACAGCAACATTGCAATTGTTCATCCAGTGAGAGAATACTGGTGAATGAGCGCCTGTTTGCTGAATTGATGTTGGTTCCTCAACGACAATGGCCAATGGACTGGGATGAATTAACAGGAACCTGGGTATGCAATAGGCTACCTTCGAGTTTCGTTAAGAAACATCGCAAACACATGCGCCATTTCAGAGAGTATGCTCGCAATAGAATTGGCCTGTAAACACACTCAAGCACTTAGCTTGAGGAAATTCGGTGGTCACGAGGCTTCGGCCTCGTGCCCACCTCTTCATCAAATTCCTATTTCCATGAAACAATATTCAAAAAACAATCAAGGGGTTAATACATGTCGCGCTATGAAATAAATTTCGCAGATAATATCCTCAATGTGAGTTTATGAAAAAAACAAAAAAAAGGTGAGAAAATGAACAATGAAAAAGAAAATAATGAGATAGTTGAGGAAATTATTGCTGATATCGAAGGTGTAGGAAATTTAGAGACGGCAGCTTCTGATGCTTTCCCTGAAATACACAAAAACCAGTCGGAAAGAAAATACAATGCTGAGACACCAAGGTCACAAGAATCGAGCGTATCGTTTACAGTTGAGACCCCGCTTGGGAATATATGTGTAAATCTTGAAGAGTATGAGAATGCAAAAAAAGAAGCTAAGCGAGCAGTAGACCCTCCAAATTTCTCCATAGCAAGACAGATGACTAGGGAATTCATTGGCGGAGAAGATATTATGGATTTCAGATACTGGTCTGGAAATCTTGGTTCTTTGATTAAACTACACTTAGATACCTGTTTCCCAATTGAGTTCATGGTAAAGGAGTTTGACTTGGAAGGCAAGTTGGAGACTAAAGCAACCTACGGAAATATACAACTCGGAGACTCAGGATCTACCCGATTCATGCAAAGCGGCTATCGGTTTTATGATAGACACGGAGAAAGGTTTGCTGTAATATCTTCTAGAGATCAAGATGGTGACCAGCGTCTCGTATTTATTTCTACTACGGAAGGAAGAGCGCTAGAATTACTGGATGAACTTGAAGACGACTTTTATGCAAATGGCCCATTGAATGGTGCCTTTTTTGACATGACATACAACTTCATTAAGCGAAGTGAGATGGTAGATGACCTACTTGCATGGAATCCAGATATCAGAAGTCAGTTACAAAAGGACGTGCTTGATTTTCTAAAAGTAATGCCCATACTAAATGAAAGAGGTTTGCCAAACTCAAGGGGAATCATTCTTTCTGGAGCGCCAGGGACTGGAAAAACAATGTATGCAAAGTCTCTAGCAGCAGAAGCGAACACAACAACGATTCTGATTTCTGCTGAGATGATTCAACAACGCCATGATGTCAAGACAGTATTCAAGCTTGCAAGAAAACTCGCTCCTACTCTTGTCATAATAGAGGATATTGATACTGCTGGAACCGTAAGTCGAAAGTTCACAGATCATCCAATTCTAGGAGAATATCTTCAAGCAATGGACGGTATGGAATCTAACAATGGAGTAGTGGTATTAGCTACTACAAATCATACTGAAAATATTGACCCGGCAATTTCAGACCGGCCGGGTAGATTTGACAGAATAATTGAGGTTCCACTACCAGATAAGTCTCAACGAAAGGAGATAATTCAAAATCTTCTCAGAAACATGCCTTCCAAAGTAAAGTCAGGAAAAATCATTGACCATCTTGCTGTTAAATCGAGAGGATTGTCGGGTGCGTGGATTCGTGAGGTAATCCAGACATCAATGATTGAAGCAATTTCAGATAACAGATCTGAGATTTCTTCAGTAGACCTTGAAGCGGGACTTCAGGACGTATTGATGAGAAGAGGTATGGCATACAAGCCAACTCCTAGGCTGAATGACTCCAGTAATTCGGGGACTGAAGTATCTGTGATGTGAGTTTCACAGAGAACTTGCCAGAGCAACAACAGAGTCATAATCTGGCTCTATGCCTGGACTTTCAGCATCCCATCTGTGTTGTACAACACCATCTTTATCGATTACAATAACTACTCTGTTAGCAGAGACGTAACCTTCTATTCCACCAAGTCCGGTAAAAGTAGCATCATACAAATTTACAACCTTTCTGTCAACATCAGAAAGCAAGGTAAATCCGAGCTCATATTTTCGTGCGAACTCAGCATTTGCCCAAGGTGAGTCGACACTTATTCCAAGCACTACGGCATTTGCTTCGCTTAGTTTTCCCATATTGTCTTGGAATGCGCACATTTCCTTGTCGCATACACCTGTGAATGCCCCAGGATAAAATGCGAGAATAACCGTTTGTCCAGAATAATCTGACAGTGAAATATCGTCTTTACTAGTGTTTTTTAGTGTAAAGTTAGGCGCAGAGTCTCCAGTTTTGACCATAAACACCCCATCAATAAGTGTCGTATATCGCTTTCGATTACAAGCCATCGATATCACGGCTCCAAGTAATCTCACATCACTACAATTTTATGCTGTTTTTCATTGGTCAGTTTATGACATCAGAAAATGTTAGCAAAGGCGTAGCAGAATTTATTGGAACCTTTTTCCTCACACTGACAATATTCATTGCAGCACTTGGTGGTCAAGCAGGGGATTTCGCCCCTATCGCAATAGGTTTGACACTAATGGTAATGATATACGCTTTAGGGCATGTTTCTGGTGCACACTTTAATCCAGCTGTATCGATTGGCCTTTTCGTAAAAGGTGACTGCTCAAAAGATGAGTTGCCTGTATACCTAGGTGCCCAGATTCTTGCCGGTGTGATGGCTTGGATTATCGGCTCCAAAGTAATATTGAGCGATCTTACAATTGATGAGTTTGATTTTGGTGCAACTAAAGCCGTGTTAGCCGCAGAGGCACTTTTCACATTTGCATTGGTATATGTAATCATCAATGTGGCAACTGAGCAGTCTGGAAATCAGTTCTATGGTGCTGCTATTGGCCTCACAGTCATGGCAGGAGCATTTACCGTAGGTGGTATCTCTCTCGGTTCATTCAATCCAGCGGTTACTACAATGCTAGCAGCCAGTGGTAAGATGGCAATTGCAGACACTTGGATGCACATTGCGCCTCAACTAGCCGGTGCTATTGCAGCAGTTTATGTTCACAAAGCAACTCAAGTTGCTGCTGAATAATTGCAGTAATCATTCAAATTCTGATAGTAAGTAAAACCTACTTGTAGGGACGTTTTGTTAGTGTCTAATTGATATGATTAGCCCATCTCAATAGTAACGTGCTGACAATACTACTATCCGCTATATTTGCAGGGATTGTTGCAGTATTTGTCACAGTTGCAATAGAGAAATGGGGTGGCATAATTGGTGGTATACTAGGTACACTTCCGACTACGATTATACCAGCTACAATTGGAATATATGCAGAGGCAGGAGAGGATGACTTAGCAACCAGCATGTCATTAATTCCGTTTGGGATGTTGCTAAACGCTCTTTTCGTTGGGTCGTGGGTCGTATTTCCAAGGATTAAACCAAAAGCGACCTTAGGACAAATGATAACAATCTCACTTGGATTTTGGTTGATTTTGGCAGTGATTTTAACTTCTACATTTGAAATTCTTTTACAGCATTTTTCAGAATTGAATATTGGCATTGCAGGACTGCTTCTTCTTCTCTGCCTTGGTTTGTGGATGACTTGGAAACCTAGACCAGCGCCAAAAGGAACCAATTCTGTAACCAAGTTTGTGCTAGCTATGCGCGGTTTGGCGGCCGCATCAGCAATAGGCGTGGCTGTCTATCTCTCAAGCCTAGGTTATCCAATAATCGCTGGACTTGCTGCGGTTTTCCCAGCAATATTCCTTACAACAATGGTTGCCTTGTGGATTGCACAAGGTGCTGACGTTCCAACCGGTGCTGCGGGACCCATGATGCTTGGAGGATCATCGGTATCGGTATATTCTCTAATCGCACCTTTTGCTCTACCCGCTTACGGCTTAATTTTAGGCAGTATAGTTTGTTGGTTTGGTGCTGTAATTTCAACCTCTATCCCTGCGTATTGGTGGTTATCCAAAAGGAATGATGCTCGCTAAATTACATTCCTAAGAAAAAAATCATTACCATAAGTGCAACTGCGAATATAAGGATAATTTGGGTGAGGAGTGTTGGACCCTCTTTTTCACTTTGGGCGGCATCATTCCACTCTTTGCTCATATCTGTTCAAAAGATTGATTTTGTATAACAAATTGTTTTTTGATTGATACAGTTTAATTTTTAATTTAGCCATGCTTGGAACGGGTATGCACTACTACTTTCCAGGTATGATAGTCGGTTTCATCATACTTCAAACAGCTATTGTCGCCCCTACATTATTCAAAAAACTGGACATGGGGAATTTTGGTAAAGTAATCAGAGCCTTATGGCCTAAGTTCTTTCTGTTTTTGACAATATTCGGTGCAGCCACACTTGCTTCTGTTTATTATGAAGAAAATCCAAAGAATGCTCATTACATTATAGCAGGCTTGACTACTCTTTTCGCACTTGTGTGTTACCTAATGATACCCGCTACCAACAAAGCAACCGATGAAGGCAATCAAAAACTGTTCAATATACTACACAAGTTGAGTGTCTATTTGACGGTAGCAATTCTTCTAATGAACATAGGATTTTTGTTTGTTTGAGTATTCTATTCAGGTGTAAATTTTTGATAGTTGTAAACTAAATATCATAAATAATTTGCAAAAACAGTTCATCAATGAATCTCTGTCCTCACTGCAATATTGGGCTTGATAAGGACTGGGATATCTGTCCCAATTGCTCCCAAGCACTCAGTGCAGACGCTATTCAAAGGGTAGGTGGACCGAGATCAAGAGACGAAAGATTCGCAGCAAATCTCGCATGGTATTTCCATACAATTCCATTCATTACAGCATTAACAGCGGCAATATTTGCAGATTCAGCAGTTCAAAACAGTAGTGCATTAGCTAAGTTACTGTTTCCCCCGATATGTCTTATTCTTGGAGGATTTGCAGGTCTAATAATCCTGAAAGAAATTGCAGAAATTACAGATAAGAAAAATTGATTTGAAATCAATCGTTTCACTGAATTTCTTCTAGTCTCAATTGCTCGATTTTACCCTCAGCTTCTGCTAGCTCGGCTTGACATGCTTTGAGTAATTTAGAGCCTTCTTCAAATAATTTCAATGTCTCATCTAGAGGAGTCCCTCCTGCTTCTAGTGCTGCAACGATTTCTTCTATTCTCTTCATCGATTCTGAGTAACTCATTTTTTCACCTCTGTATCTACTTGTCCATCCTGTAAAACAACCGTCAACTGATCCCCGCCTTTTAGTCCTACTACGCTCGTTACTGGTGAGCCTTTTTCATTTACGGTCATCGAGTATCCTCGTTCTAACACCCTTGATGGATTTGTAGAAGATAATATGGATTCAATCGAATTCAATCGATTTTTTTCCTGACTAATTCTTCGCTCTATTGAAGAATTTATACGATTTAATAGTCTGTTGTGTTTTAGTTTTGCATTAGAAACACCTTTCATTGGTGCTGAACTCAAACGCAATACAATATTTGACAATCTTTCGTTATGTTGTAGAAACAGTCTGTCTATTGCAAAATCTAGCCTATCACTTACTTGGGCAATTAAGGCAATCAACTCGTCTTTGATTGGAATAACTCTTTCAATTGCGTTAGATGGAGTTGAAGCTCTAATATCTGCAATCATATCACTTACCATGAAGTCAGATTCATGTCCAACAGCACTTACAACAGGAACTTTGCAATCAATTATTGCTTGGCATACTGGTTCTAGGTTGAAGGACCACAAATCCTCAGGAGATCCACCACCTCGTCCAACAATTATCAAGTCAGCGTGCTTTTCAGCTTGCTTTAATGCTCTAATTATTTGTCCAGGTGCGCTACTTCCTTGTACTAAAACTGGGATTACTGTGTAAGAAAAACTCGGCCATCTGTCCTCAATCAGCCTTTGCATGTCGGACAGAGCAGCACTTCCCCCTCCTGTAATTATGTGCAATTTTTTGGGAATGAAGGGCGCAAGTTTTCTGTCTCGATCCATGGTCCCATCCTCACGCCACCTTTGGATCAATTCTCGTCTGGCTTTTTCTAGTTCGCCAATACTTTGCACAGGTTGAACACGACTGGCTTTGAATTGCATTCTCCCTGTCTTGACATATACATCAATCCCGCCTGCAGCAACAATCTTCATTCCTTCTTTAATCGATTGTGATTGGAAAGATGTATTCCCTCCAAATAGAACACAGTCGATTGATCCGTTGCTGTCGGTTAGAGTAAAATAACTATGGCCAGAACGAGCGAGAGTAAGTTTAGTTAGTTCACCTATGATTGCTGCATTGGAAAGATATGGTTCGTTGATTAACGTCTTCCTAGCCATGGCAACGAACTGACCTACTTCGAGTGTTTCGCCCGCCATACTCTTTCTTGTGTGCTCATGGTTCTTGAACAATGGCATTTTGTAAGGAAGAAGTTTTGAGGGGATAGCATTTGGAATACATGTTCCAGTAAGGGGTTGGCCCCTGCTAGGGATGGTGGTAAAATGTCAGATAAAGACGAAGTTGACGAAAATCCAGATGGCGATGACGATTGGATGTCATACGCAAATACAGGTTTCGGTTCAACAGATTATTCGCTTTGGGACGACGCGGTCGAGGAAGTCGAAAATGATGCTTTGACTGAATGGGATAATGCTAGCATGGAGTTTGATGAAGGAGACGAAATACCTGCTGCTCCTCGTCCCGCAGGAATTAAGCATTTGATAAGGCTAGGAGCATGTGATTTTTGCTTGGGCAGGTTGAGTGGGAAAAAGAGATTTGACCAGTCAAATCAAGATTCAGGAATCGAAATACGCAAGACAATTTTTGGTGGAGATTCTGATGCGCTTGAAGAAATGGAGATTCCAAGCCTTTGCCCGTTTTGCGAAAATTTATTCGACGAAACAAAATTACTGGCACAGTTGATTAAAGAGGCGATAGGGGACAGGGAATGTTCTCGGTTGCAACTTGGTGCTAGGTTTCCAAAAGACCAAACAGAATCCGAAGATCACCTTCGCAAAAGATTTGGCGCACCCGGTTCGACGCCACTCAAATCAAGTCTGGTTGAAGAAGTGTCCAAAGAATTGATAAAATTGAAAATTGACACAAAAATTGTAAACGAAAAACCAGAGATATTAGCTCTCTTCGATGTTCTCACATTGACTGTTGAATTGGATATACGCTCACACTACATATACGGACGTTACCGTAAACTTGAACGAGGAATTCCACAGACAAGATGGCCTTGTCGCTCTTGTAAAGGCAGAGGATGCGATAGATGTAATCAGACTGGATTACAATATGAATCGTCAGTTCAAGGGCTAATAGGAGATCCGCTTCTTGAACAGTTTGGCAGTGAAGAACATGCATTCCACGGCATGGGAAGAGAGGATATTGATGTCAGATGCTTAGGAAGAGGCAGGCCTTTCGTCATAGAGATGAAGAATCCCAAAAAGCGAAATGTGGATGCCGAAGTAATCATGGAAATAATCAATCAGTCCTCCAATGGAAGCATAGAGGTATCAGACATCAGAAACTCAAACAGAAGTGAAGTGGTTAGAATAAAAGACACTCCAGCAGAAAAATCGTATAGAATCAGATACAAAATTGAACCAATCACTCAAAAACAACTCGACGAATTGATGGCTGTCATGGAAATTCCAAAAGATAATCAAGATAGGCACCGTAGGAAAAAGCATCATCGCAAACCGAAAAAAGTTGATGAAGAACCATCAGATGAGATAGATTATAATTCATTAAAAAAGACTGAATTAGTGAAACTTTGTGAAGAAAAAGGAATTCCAAAAAGTGGCACAAAGGATGTCCTGATAACTAGACTTTCGGAATTTGTTGAGGAAACTCTTCCACTTCCTGATAAAGACGTTGTCATGGAGATTATGACGAAATTACAAGGCTGTACATTAGCCCAAAGAACACCCGAAAGAGTCTCTCATCGCAGAGCTGATAAAATTCGTCGCAGAAAGGTTCTTGAAACATCTGAACCTTCTATTTCAGAGGTAAATGAGAACTACTTGATTGCCGAGTTTAGTTTGAGGTGTGAGTCTGGGACATATGTGAAGGAAACAGTTCATGGTGATAACGGCCGAACACAACCTTCAATCGCATCCTTAATCAAGGCCAAATGCGAAGTTGAATGGCTCGATGTTGCCGATATACACGCAGATTAACCTATCGCGGTGCTTATATGGGTTGGGCAGGTCGCCAAGTTGCTTCGAATGGTCTTTTGACACTAGAAGCAGAGGTGTGATTACCATGAAGCGCTCCAAAGGACAACGCCAAGGAACCCGTTCTATATTGCGTAGAGGCCGCCACGAAAGGGGTCGCGTTAACATCAATCGCATCATGCACGATTACTCCGAAGGCGACCGTGTGGCGATTGTTCTCGACGGAGGTCAGCAGATGGGTATGCCTCACAGAAGATTCCAAGGAAGGACTGGTTTCATTCAAGGTCGACAAGGAAAAGCTTGGGTCGTCGCAGTCAAGGATGGTAACATGCAAAAAACAGTAGTTGCCAGGCCAGAACACCTACGCCCGTTGGAGTGATTTAAATGGACGATGAAGGAATATTCACCGACTACTCATCCGTGAGAGATTTGCTACTAGATGCCCAAAACCGCCGTGGTTTTCTCACCTACGAGCAAAAGGCTGCTTTGCAACACGCAGAGTGGGCAGCAAGTAACAACAGAAATGGCTACTCCACTGACCCGAAAGTGTTCTCGGATATTTTCAATGCAATAATGGACATAGAGTTATTTCACAAGTATCCAGAACTAGCAGCTAAACTTGCTGAATTGATGCCAATGCACTCTGATGACGTAAGAGCAGTGATTGCCAGCCGTCGTATTTCAATAGAGACTGGGGATGTTGAAGCAATACTAGATATTGTACGTCAGCACGTTGGCGTAGAATAGATCTCGATAGCAGGTAGTGAGCATCATGCGTAGTGATAGTAGAGGCGGACAGCGTAGGCATAACAATCGATCCGAACAACCAGACCCACTTGTTTCGGTTGAATGGTGTAGAGTTATCGACCACCCAGAAGATGGTGGTGTAATTGTTGTCGTAACAGAACCTGCAATGCATGTAATTCGATTAAGGCCAAAGTCTGATGCTGGTGTTTTGTCAGTAGGGGAAAGAATTTACATGGGTATAGATCACTCTCGCAGAGATGTTGTTCAGGATATACTTGGATTCGCTCGAATTAGGGATTTGTCAAACTCGGCTTCGGTTGAGTTGCCAGTTGTAATACAGCAAATGATTGAAGACGAGCCAGATGTGTTTATCCAGCAATTCTTCAACAGAGCAGGAAATCTCTCTTTGAAGATGCATGCTTTCGAATTATTGCCAGGGGTTGGAAATAAGAAAGCAATGGACATGGTTGCTAGTAGAGGTAGAGTTGGTTGGGATAGTTTCTCACAACTTGACGCAGATTGTAACATAAATTCAGCAGAGTTACTATCGAAGAGATTCGTTTCTGAGATTGAGGATAGAAGCCTTCAGCCACGTCTATTGGATTTACTACTCAGACAGGGGGAGTAAATACATGGGCCAAGGAGCCCGGAAACTAATCGATCAGCTGCGAATGCGTCAGGATAACGTAAAATCGCTTGGCCAACACTTTTTGAACAACGAGGAAATCCTTGATACAACAATTGAAATTGCAGATATTTCTACTGATGATAGGGTAATCGAGATTGGACCCGGGCCCGGAGTCTTGACTGAAAGGTTAATTGATACTGGCTGTGAACTTACTGCAATAGAGATAGACCCCGTAATATGTGAGTTTTTGAGAGATACCTTTCCAAACTTGAATCTAATTCATGGGGATGCCTTGCAGGAAAAATGGCCGAAGGCAAACAAGTTTGTTGCTAACATTCCCTATCAGATATCTTCTCCACTGATTGAAATAATTACAAGGACGTCTACGATTGACTTTGTTTTGATATTAGTTCAGGAGGAGTTTGCGGAACGTCTAGTTGTTGAGTGGGAGACGGATAAAGGCAGTTTAGGGATGTGTACGATGTTAGATTGGGATTGCAACATCGAAGTTCGCGTAGGTTCACACTGTTTTACACCTTCACCAAAAGTCAACTCATGCTTGGTTAGTATGAGCAGAATAAAATCACCAGAAAATTCCAAACTCGCCAAACTCCTAATTCGGCAAGCTTTCGAGCAAAGGCGTAAAAAAATTCGAAATACCTTGTCTAAGGCCCCAAAAAGGATTTCACGAGTCAGTAAATGGCACAGTAAGTTGTATCGCGAAGCCTTTCAGTGTATTGATTTTCCTTTAATTGATTGCAGGCCAGAGGAGTTAGAAATCGAGGATTGGCTAGAGTTAGCACGACTTTTAGAAGACGCGCGAGCGGCGATGGGTTGACATCTGACCGCCCTCTCGGGTTGTTCCGTCGGAGGGGTGGACATGGCAAAAAAGGACACATATCTGGCTTTACTTCGTCGAGGAATCGATGAAACTACGGCTATGCAATTAGCGGATGCGGGAATCAAGATTGGGGATTTGAAAAAAATAGACAAATCTCAATTGGTCGAGAATTATGGTCTCAAACCAGACATCGCTGAAGGTGTAATCGAAATCATAACCGCAGGACCAAAATCTCACGGCAAGGAGCGTTTCTTGTCAAAAGTTCTCGCACCAGAAAGAAAGGTTGAGAGCAAAATTGAGGAACTTAAGTTCAAGAGGAAGCAAAAGGATATCCTAGCCGAACTTGCTGAGCAAAAAGAGAGGCTGAAACTGGCCAAAGTCGAAGCATTCCGTGCTAAGAAGCTGGTAATGAATCGTTTAGGGAAAACAGTCGAACTTATTGTGAAACTTGAAAACAATCTCCACGATGAGGGAAAGGATGACCAGAAAGTCAAGATTCGTGATCAGTTGGAAACCAGAGGATTGGAAGCAGCAAGGGACCATGAGATGTTAGAATTGGACGGTACCCCACAAGACATAGTCGATTTTAGAAGACAAATTGTTCCAAAATTAATTCTTCATGCATGTCCTGAATGTGGAGAGGAAATGGATCCAAGAACCAGCAGAAATCCTGATGATTCGCAAAACTGGTCATTCATCTGCTGGGATTGTGAAACACCGTTTTCCCCTGGACTATCAACAATAGTTGACCAGATTATGGAAAACGGAGGAAGAGTTGTAATCGATCCCGATGCTAGGCCGAGAAATCCAGTTCCCCCTAAACCTGCAACACAGGATTATGCTACCATTAACCAACTTGTGCAGGACGAACTCAAGAAGACCGGAGCCGATGCTGACACAATGACTGAGGCGGCTGAACAATCTGCACTGACCAGTGGATTGATGAGCATTAACGATTGGATAGATCAGTCTATTGCATCAAAAGGATACATACAAGCACAGGAAGACAGAGAGGACTTCATCCTGAGGACAGGAGCAGGCGCTACGAAATTCAACAAGTGGATGAAGAAGGCAGGCCTTTATTTCAACAAACAAACCGGCCGCTGGTCCCGTTGGGAAGATCGCTAAGGTGTTGTAATGGACGTCCCGCTTTGGGTTTGGGCACTTAATATCGTGGGCGTTGTTACCGCTGTATGGTTTCTGACTTGGCGTCTGAAATCAAAATTAGCTGAGGTTGAAGACCGACATGTGGTCAGTGGAATAAAACACAGAAAGCGACTGGATGATGATTAGTAATATCACCAATTCTAATCAATGCTGGATGTTGTAGTTTCCCTTTTTTCGTTCTTACCGTCTTCCAGCGTTTTTTGCAAAATCCCTAGTCCTGCTGATGTTATGACCATGGATGCCACTAAAGATAGTAGGATCATTATAGCAGAAAATAATCCAAATGTGTTGAACAGCCCCATAGAAGAAGTAGCAATAATTGAGAATCCTGCCATGTCAGATATTGCAGAACCGACTAATGCTAAAGCGCACGCTCCGCCTACTCCTTGCAAAGCTTTCTTGTGATCGCCACCCTTTTCCCTTTCTTCTCTGTAACGTTCAGTGACGTGAATACAATAATCTATTCCAACTCCAAGTGATATTGTAGCTATTGTAACGGTGACAATATTTAGAGAATATCCGAATGCGTAGATTAGACCATAAAGCCAAACTACGACTAGCAAAATAGGAGTAAGAGAGACAACAGCTTGCTTTACTGAACGGAATCCAATAGAAAGCGTGATTAAAACAAATAGAGATCCTAGTAGCAAAGATGACTGCATCTCATCCTGCATTCTGTCACTCGCTACAAATCTTGTAACAGGTTTGCCTGTGAGCATTACCCAAGATAGGGGCTCTTCACCTTCTGAAGTTCCGCGTTCATCCCAAGAACCGCTTGAAATGTTTAGCAGTGGACTCAAATCACGTTTTATCTCTTCGATACCCGGCCCCATCGTTGGGAAGTTTTCAGGAGATGTTATTCCAAACCTGATGATCATCATGTCATATTCAATTGGGTTGCCTGTGACAGACATCCAAGCTCTTTCTGGATCAATTTCCTCACTGGGAGCGATGTAGAGATCGACCAGAGAGGAAGGTACTTCGGTTCCGGGTATTCCATCAAGGGAGAGAACACCGTAGAAGAAAACAATACATTCTCTGTCTGTCAAATCTGGAGCGTTCAAGATTCCCTTTGTATCACAACCTGATTCATTGTATCCTCTGTCCCAGAAGGGCTGTGGATCATTTAGAAGTTGAGCGGAGGCTGCTAAAACAAATTCGTCGATAGCCAATATGTCAACCAACCCATCCGGAGTTCTTGTCATCTTATCTACCACGCCTTCTGTTTTCAGGTTGGCATTTTGTCTAAAATCATCAATTGCGCGGAAGACGGCTGGGTCAGCAACATCTCCTTCCAGCAGTAACATTGCTGGCTCTCCCTCATCAGAGAAACGGTTACTGACTATTTCCACACCCATAGCAAAGTCTGATTCGTCATCAAGGAAATCGTCAACAGCGAAGTCTCCTTCGAGTTGCACCATTCCCCAAGCAGCAGGTATTGTTAGCAGAAGGCATACACCTGCGATGATGAATGGCCGCTTTCCAGTTCCCGAACTTACAGCAATCTCCTGAAGCAATTCCTTTTTCATAAATCGGTGATTAATACCAGGCGCAGTATTTTTCCCTCTCTTGTTCATCCACTCATCAAATGAAATTCTTACTAGAGGTGCCCAAATCCCGGTTAGTAGGAACGCAGCAAGGACACCAAGAGCAGCCTCGACTCCAAACGACCTAATCGCTGCAACATCACTGAAAAGGTTGGCAGCAAATGCAGCCATAGTAGTGATTGAGGTAAGCATAATTGCTCGGCCAACTCTGTTAACGGTGATTTTCCCTGCATCTTCTGCACTCTTGCCTAAATTTCGCTCTTCTTTGTATCGGTGTAGTGCGTGTAACGAGTCATCTATGCCAAGGGCAAGAACAAGAATTGGAAGGAGATTTGAAAACTGGGACCTTGAAATCACATCAAGTCCAAACCAGCCAAACAGGCTAGCAGCATGACCTATCATTCCTTGCATCCATAGCAGAGCTCCTCCAAGAGCCATAGATACAATCGCAACATCTGACCATCTTCTCAAAGATGCATACAGCAGTACTATTATGACAGCACCCATTGCAAAAATCAAACCTCCAGAGTTTTGCAATTCTCTGTTTACTTCAACGTTTACAGCCTGACCTACAAGCAGGGTTAGAGAGTTATTGTCATGACTCCTCAGGTGTCCTTCAAGATCCATCATCGACCACTCTATCGAGCATGGTGAGTCAAGAGTTAGGCAATATTCTGATGAATAATTTGGTGGATGCAAAAGCAGGTCTATTCCGTGTAATCTATATCCTCCAATTACAGGTCCATCATCTGTAAAATCGATATTTGTCTCCGAATGTGCATCTTTCCAAGCATTTGTCCAACCAGCTTCTTCAAGTCCAGCTCTGTCAAGTTGAACAAGTAGCCAGGACGCTGAGGCAGACCATCGACCAGGGCCAACTCTAGTGAAGTTCTCCCAGGTTCCGTTTTCATTCAGAGAACCACCGATGTATCCTCCAACAATACCTGAGTTTTCTTCGGCAGATACAAATCCTCGATCGAGCGAAAGCCATCTCAAAAAGTCGGAACCATTTGAATTTGCCATTCTATTGGCTGCAAGGTCTATGTGAGTTTGTGTTAAGTCGGGGTCATCGAATTCCAAGCATTCGATATCACCACAGTCATACCACTGGGTAACGGCAGGGCGAGGTCCAGATAGCGTCATACTTGGTTTTGTTAGGACAGATTCATTTGCCATGAATCCTCTAAAAATATCGCTTAAACTCATCACACCATCGGTCTGTAACTCAGTCACGTCATTGATGAATGGTTTCATGTATTTCCCAAGGTGATGATTTCGTATGATTTCATGCTTAGCATCCACTTCTCTCAACACTGTAAGATTTAGAATACCGCCATCTATGTCCACAACACCTTTCCATTTTTCCCCTTCATCAATTATCTCCTCTACCTGAGCAAATCCGGAATAATCCGGTGTTCCATCATCCAAAGTTGGAACAGGAACTGGAGTAGAGCCAACCATTCCAGGGTCTCTAACACTGACTACAAAGCCTAGAATAATCTCTGTTGTTGAGAATTCTTGATTGATTGTCCTCTCAGCAGTCAACTCTGGCGACTCCATATCATAAGATTCCATATCGATTGGTTCAAGCGCCTTTAGTGCTCCTGGAATCATCAGAATAGTAAGTATGAAAATAGCGATGTGAACCTTTTTTCGGTGTGGCACTAAGATATTAGATAGTGCCTCAAACTTCGCCATATTGCCCTCCACTGGTTCTTATTATTCAACCGTTGTATTCATGTGTGTGTTTTGGCAGGCATGGCCTGCGCGGGGGTCGCCCAGCTTGGTCAACGGCGGTGGGTTTAGGTCCCATTCCTTATTGGTTCGCAGGTTCAAATCCTGCCCCCCGCACCATCTTTCAACTCGTATCTAATAGTAGCTTAAATCAAAGCCCAACATCTTTCAAAGCTCTTAGTGCATCATTCTGGTAATCATCTAATTCTTCGATTTCGCTAAGAACAAATTCGATATCAACATCTCTAACTCTCTGACGATCTCCAACCTGAGATAGTGGAGGTATCGTGATTTTACCCTTTACTCCATCAGGTAGGGTAACAGTAACCTTACCACCAAGTAGTAGGGTAGAATATGTCACTTCAATTTCCTTCACAACACGATTTCCATCCCAGCGACAACCTTCCCCGGGATCAACCCGTATCTTGACTATAAGATCTCCATTCATTCCGCGGGGATGTCCGTGTCCTTGATCTTTCAATCTTATTTCCTTACCGTGCTTTGAATCCGGCTTAACATTGACTTTCAGCGTCCTTTTATTTCTGTTAATTGAACCGTGAGTTCCCGGTATCAATTGAGTGTAGGTAATGTTGAAGCTCCCCCCTTTCGAAGCCTCCTCTTTGGTTAGGTCAAGCCAAGCAGTAGCATTCTGCCCTCTTTCTTGGGGAGGTCTTGGTGCGGAGCGCTGTCTTTGTCCTCCGCCCATTCCACCCATTCCGCCGCCAAACATTTGCGAGAGAATATCTTCCATACCCCCTCCACCAAAGCCACCTCTTCCACCGAATGGGTTTCCTCCGGAGCCAGAGAATCCTCCGAACATTTGCTCTTGCTGATGCTTTCGCCTTGCCTCAGCGGTTCCTATCGCATCATATGCTGCCTGAACTTCTTTGAATCTGGCTTCAGCACTTTCTGAGCCCTCATTTCTGTCAGGGTGATATTGGCGTGCGAGTTTTCGAAAAGCCTTCTTGATTTGAGCATCGCTAGCATCTCTGGAAACACCGAGAACCTGATATGGGTCCTTGCCCGCCATGTGTTTTGCGACATGCCAGTGTGCTTTGAACCACTCGATTTTTACGAGATGCCTTTACCGTTGAGATTAAATGAGGGTCATAAGTCGCCTAAACCCCTTGAGGTGAAACCATGTCGGATGAAAATGACCAGACACGTTCTTTTGAAGATAAGGTCCAAGATAGACAGGACGCTATTGAAGCACAGTTTCGTAGAATTTCTCGCGGCAGCTGGGCTAGAATTATCCGAATGGCACGAAAGCCAACTCCACAAGAATTCAAACAGACCTCAATCATATGTGGCATTGGACTATTTGTTCTAGGATTTATCGGATTTGTAATGCTTGTATTCATGGATAATTTCATACCTTGGCTAATTCATGATGTCTTCGGAATTTGAATGGAGGATTAAGTATGACCAACGCATTTATCGCATTCGTACGCCATGAAGAAGAATTGTTACTGCTTCAACGCTCTGAGGCAGACCCCGAATCCGCAGGAATGTGGGACGGAGTTTTCGGTATTGGAGATACTGAGGAAGACGTTCTAAACAGAGTATCCGAATGCACTGGGCTAGAATTATCAGATTTAGAATATGTTAGAGATGGACCTGCACTGGGTATAGACATTGACGGCCGCTTACAGGATATTGCACCGTGCCTTGTAGTAACCACTAACAAAGAAGTAACCCCTGCTGGAAGGTATGCAGATTCAATTTGGGTAGATCCCGGACACATTCAGAATTACAGCTGCCTGTTCTCTGATTTAGAAATGGAAGACAGCGACAAACTATTCAGAGAAATGTATGGGTCAGTTGGCGCATATTTGTTTATTGTAAAGACTGCGATTGGCTCGGAAAAAAGAGTTGCTGATGAAATGCAGGCGAGGCTAATGGGCTCAGGTTCATTATCCAGTATCCAAGAAGATATCTTTGCTATCCTTCATCCAAATGCAATGCGTGGCTATGTTATGGTTGAGTCAAGCGCCCTTCATCACGTTGAGAAACTGATAGGACGTTCCGGTGGTAGAGATCCCAAAGCTCGCAGAGGTCTAAATCAAACACCACTGAAAAACGCAAAGACGGTTCTTCCAGGAGAAGCACCACTAGGAGATATTCTCCCATACCTAGAACCGAAGGCGGTTACTAGCGGTATAGAAGTTGGATGTATTGTTGAGATAGTCACTGGTGCATTCAAAGGAGAGAAGGCACGTGTTACCAGCGTTGCCGAAACCAAGGAAGAAGTCAGTATGGAATTGTATGAACAACCAATTCCAATGACACTCAAGATGCGTGGCGACCACGTCCGCGTTATCGAGCGTGTCGAGTGATTGTAGAATTACCAACAATCGCAGCCTTTACTCGCACATTAAGTGATAAGGTTATATGCAATATGAATTCCTCATATAGCATGGATATCAAAGAAATCCTAGATCCAAAAAAATTGTTGATAGCAGCAGGCGTATTACTCATCATTATATCCTGCATAGGAATGACTCAAAGCGAACAATGGGCAGAATGGGGCTGGGACGATGAACCAATTGGTGAACACGATGCAGCTTACGAACAAATGTGGGCCCTACACATGCTCCCCATGGGAATATTTGCAATAGGAACAGGATTGTTCGTTACTGGCAAACCTCTTGCGCAAATGTCCATGCTATCATCGGCTTCGGTCCTGGTAATCATTGGTGGCGGCATGGGTTATTTGACAGGCCATCATGGATATGATGGGACTCCGCCTGCACATTTTTTGGTAGTCCCATTACTGGCAATACTCACTACTTTACTGGTAGGAATTGCAGGATACCTTTCGTACAAGGATCTTACCGCAGGTGAGGAGGGTGCTTGAAATGGATCAGGTAAAGAAAATTCTGAATCCAAAGATTTGGTTGATTTTAACTGCGTTAATTCACGCAGCAGTTGGAGTTATTTCGCAAACAGATTGGGGTGATGATCCTCAAGTCCTTATGGCGGGATTCATGCTACTGACATCTGTAACAATGTTGTATGTAGCTTTCTTCACTGAAGGACAAGACCAGGCAAGACTGACTACTGTAATTGCAGGCCCTGCCTGGGTTTGGTTTGTCGTTGTTTGTGCAATGGGTCTCACTTGGCAAGTCGGCACCAGTGATTCTATGGAGATGACTTTCGTAGAAAATATTCCCCCTCTTGCGATATGGGGATTAACTGCACTCAGTGGAGTACTGCATGGTAACTTCCAAGACCTACTATCCGGTGAAAGCCAATAATCGAACATTTGTCCGAATTAAGGGGACGCGGCGCGATTAAATAGGGGAGGCAAGTCGGAAACCTGCTCACGTCCGTGAGTATCAGAGGTGAAATGACATGCCAAAGCCTTGGACTAGCGAGCTTATCAAGAAAGCTCTAGGTGTCGAGAAGTGCAACGGAAGTCTTGAAGCCGCTGTTGAGGACTTGAGCCTCGAGAAAGCAATGGACGTTGCTCGTCAAAAGAACAAGGACGGCCACCTAACCGGAGCAGATCTGAAAGCACAAACCCGAGAGGTTATTGGCACATGTGTGGCAATGCGTGTAAAAATCGATGGTCTGTGGGCTAAGGACGCTTTGACCACTATTGAAAAAGGAGAATGGGACGAACGCTTTGCTTGAACTGATTCACGGACCGCGGTAGAGGGGTAGAACCCTCGCTGACCGAAGGGGTGACTAAAAATGGAAGAAAAAATATCTGAGGCAATCAAGAACGCCATAGAAGGCGCTCCAGAACGCAAATTTGTTGAATCGCTAGACATAGCTTTCACAATAAAAGACGTAGACTTGAAAAATCCTAACAACCGTATCCAGGAAGAAATCAGACTTCCACATGGTCGAGGTAAAGAAATCAAAGTCGCAATGTTCGCTGCATCTGATGCAGCACAAAAAGCCAAAGCTGCGGGCATCCACGTTATCGACCCAGCCGAAATCGAAGAATTAGGCAAAAAGAAAGGTAATGCAAAGAAGTTAGCAAACTCCTACGACTTCTTCCTATCAGAAGTTCCTCACATGGGTCTAATCGGTAGATATCTCGGTGTGGTATTAGGTCCTCGTGGAAAGATGCCTCGACCGGTTCCACCAGTGGTTGACCCCTCTGTCATAGCATCTGGTCTACAATCGACAACAGTCATAAAATCGAGAGACAAGATAACATTCCAAGCATCTTTTGGAACAAGAAATCAATCTCACGAGGAATTGTTGAAGAATGCCATGGAGGTTTACAACCGTGTTACTTCAAAATTAGAAAGAGGTGTTGGAAACATTCGCTCTCTATACATCAAGACCTCAATGGGTCCTGCAAACAAGATAGAGGTGATCAATTGATACCAAAAGTGTCCCCTTGGAAAAAGGACACACTAGCATCTCTAACTGAGATGTTGAACAAAGGCGGAACATTGGCAGTCATCGACATCCACGGTGTTCCTGCCGATGCAATGCTTGGTATGAGGGCTGGTTTGAGATCTAACATGAACATTCAAGTTGCAAAGAAGCGCCTAATGAAGCTAGCATGGGAAGCTTCTGGAAATGATTTTTCAGACTTAGAAGAATTATACAAGTCCGCAGTTCAACCAGCATTGGTTCAAACAGATATGAATTCATTTGAAGTATTCACTGAACTAAAGAAAACCGAGGCTGGAAGGGCGGCTAAACCAGGAGATGTTGCTCCTTACGACATAGTTGTGGAGAAGCAAGACACTGGTATGCCACCTGGTCCAATTGTTGGAGAATTAAACTCGGTAGGAATTCCTGCTAAAATCATGAAGGGTTCTGTTCAGATTCAAAAGAAGGTCACAGTCCTAAATGAAGGTGAAGTATTCGAGGGAGACCTTGGTATGATGCTGTCAAAGATTGGAATAAACCCAATCGTCACCGGTCTAAGACTATGTGGGACAATCGAAGAGGGAACAAGGTTTGAACCAGCAACTCTTGATATCGACTATGAACAATTCGAGTCTGATCTCATCAGCTTTGGTGCAGGAGCATACAACTTGGCCTGCAATATCCGTTGGTTCACAACCCAGACTACACCAACACTACTGTCAAAGGCGAGCAGCGAAGCGCTGTCAGTCGCCTTGGAAGCGGCGATTGTTACAACAGAGACTTTGCCGCACTTAATCGGAAGAGCGAACCGTGGCGCAATGGGCGTTGCAGGTGCTCTTTCTCCTGACGCACTCGATGAAGAGCTGAGCCAACTTCTTGGCGCAGCAGCTTCAGCAGCTGCTTCCGCAGCAGTTGAAGAAACGAGCACCGATGAAGCCCCTGCCGAGGCTGAAGAGGAAGAAGAAGAAGAGGAAGAAGGCGGATTTGAAGGCCTTGGATCCTTATTCGGTTGAAAACAAAAAATTGAGGTGAAAATGAATGGAGTACGTATACGCTGCAATGCTTCTGCACTCTGCTGAAAAGAATATTGACGACGACGCTGTATCTGCAGTCCTAAAGGCTGCAGGTGTTGATGTAGATGCTGCCCGGGTGAAAGCACTAGTTGCTTCACTGAGTGGTGTTGACATCGCTGAAGCTATGGCTACCGCCGTCGCTGCCCCTGCCGCTGCTGCTGCACCTGCTGCCGCTGCTGCTTCTGACGACGCTGCACCAGCAGCTGAAGAAGCGGAAGAGGAAGAGGAAGAAGCTGGTGGCTTTGAGGGACTTGGTTCTCTCTTCGGCTGAAGACAGATTGCGATAGAGCTTGTTAACCAGAACGCTCTTGCCCGAAGGGCACTGAGTGTGAGCAGGGTCCAGTAGTACCTATTTGGTTAGTCTAGGGTTACACTTAGCCTCGACAGTAGCCATAAGCGCTGAATAGGATCAACTAGTTGCTGATTTTTGTTAATCAATCACGTAAGTCTACAATATGACAATGAGCTAAATTATACCTCATCTTCATGACATCATAGCCTTTGGGCTAATATATGCTGAGGAGAAGAGAGTATACATTAGAAGTCTCGACCTCTCCCATCGAGAACATAAAAGCATTGAGAAAACTTGCTGAATCACATAATTGGTCTGTAACAAGTCACGAGGGAAGTCGACTTGTTGATAGATTTGCAATTATTATGCCAATGGCCCAAAACGCTCGCACACTAGGTTTGGAAATCCTAGATGGTCCATTAGAGGGATTAGAAATGCACTCTTGGGCGGAAACAAAAGGAAGTGCTGGTGCGATTAATATGGCAGCATGGACAATTCCTGGCGGGGAAGGAAACGAGGAAGGAAAAGATTTGATCCGTGATTGGGCTAAATCTTTACCACGGTGTCCGTGGAAATGGTCATTTGGTGAACGTAGTAGAATCGGCTATCTGCTGCCTGTTTTTCGACGCTCAAGAAAGACATTTGCAAAGTTAGGTTTAAGCAAATGGGACAGNAAATGAACCAAAACACTTGGAAAGTATCACTTACACCACCTCNGTAACGGAGAGGAAATCATGGCATTTATGGACGACATAAAATCCGANCAAAGAACACAAATTCTTGTTGCAGGAATGTTGTTTTTTGCAATAATCTTCCCAGTTTATTTTTCCTTTGCTGCGGGTAACGCAGACAAAAATTACAGTTTGGGAGGGCCCGTAGGTAATTATTCTGTTACAGGAGAATATTCGTATCACGAAATAGCCGCCGGTAATCAGTTTATTGAAGATGGTTCAACCTTTGAAATTACTGCAAACTCAGATGCAGCTGGTGATGGCATCAAAGGCAAAAATCTGGTTGGTGTAAGGGCTATATTGACTTACACAGAAAGTGATGAATCGGGCGGTGGAATTGGATGCCTTGGTTACCAAACAGCAGATGACCAAGTAAGTGCGTCATTGGAGTACCCTGAGATAATTCCAACTAGTGGTCAGGTCTTATCTGGAGAATCAATCACAGTAGAGTGGCATGATTCAAGTATTGTAAATAGTAATGTCACTAATATGAGTGAGGATGGAATTAGAATGCTTCTTGACGGCTCAGGTATGGGAGAAGGAGAACATTATCTAGACATCTCAGTTACTGTTGTCGAAGGAGGTGGCACTGGAAATTGCCAATCATCAGACGGCGGTGAAGACGTGTCTTACAAAATTGAATTGATATCACTGGACTACAAAATAGATGCGATCGACTGACTAATTTAGTAACTTACTGATATTGATAATCTGTGACACTCGCTTGTCAATCAGAGAAAGAATTTCATCTAAAGTTGCTTTATCATTCGCTTCTACACGCATGACTAGGATCGGTTCAGTGTTGGACTTCCTAGCTAGGTACCAGCCTGATTGCTGACCGTCTTTTTCAAACCTAACACGCACGCCATCAATGGTCGACGCCTCATAATCAGAGAATGCTCTCGTGATTGCAGCAACAGTTTCCAACTTGTTTTCTTCAGAACATGGGACCTTTACTTCTCCAGTGGTTGGAAGGTTCGGAGCAAGTCGATCCAGTTCAGAACTGAATGACAATCCTTCACGTCTTGACCATAGCTCAAGAATCCTCGCCGCGTTATATAGCGAACAATCAAAGCCATACCATCCTCTGTCAGCCATGAAAATATGGCCGCTCATTTCAGCAGCCATCAGTGCATCTGGGTTATCAGCAAGAACTCGTTTCATGAATGAGTGACCGGTTTTTGCCATCATTGGTCGGCCACCAGCTGCAACTATTGCTTTCTCAACGTTCATTGAACACTTAACATCATAAATTAGCAAATCTTTACCTTCTTCTTTACCTACAACATCTTCAGCAATCAAAGCGATTAACCTGTCAGGATAAACGAAATCGCCGTTTTCATCGACAGCCCCAATTCTATCTCCATCACCATCGGCACCCAATCCCATTTCGCATTTGTTCTCAACGACAGCATTAGCGAGGTCTACCATGTTGTATTCTCGAGTAGGGTCAGCTCCATGGTTTGGTTCAGTATTATCCCAATCGCAATACAAGTCGATATGTTCTGCACCAATCATGTCCAACAATTTTGACATCGCAGGGCCGGGAACTGCATTCCCACAATCGACAGCTACTTTGACAGGTCTTGCTAATTTGCCAGTAGAGGCGATAATGGCCTCTAAGTATGCATCTTCATGAGGATGTTCTATGAGTTCTCCAATTCCTTGTTTGAAATTTCCTTCCAAGAAGACATCTTTCAAATCCTGAATCTCTTCACCTGCCAAAGGCAAAGTTCCCCTGCACATCTTGAAACCATTATGGGTAGGCATTGGTAGATGAGACGCAGTAACCATAACACCTCCATCAACAGGTAAGGTCCAGCAAGCATGATACAGACAGCCTGTGGAAACTATGCCTAAGTCGAGAACCTTCACTCCAGAATCCACTAAACCGCGAATAAGGTTCGCAGCATATCCAGGGCTGGATTTGCGAATATCTCTGCCAACAGCAAACGAGTCGCAGTTTAGATATGTCGCTATTGCTCTTCCTAATCGGTATGAGAACTCATCTGTGAGTTCTTTACTCGCCAGCCCACGAATGTCGTAGGCCTTGAAGCAATGAGTTGGCCACTCTCCCATGATTATGGCCTGTGAGTCTTATGTTATGTATGTCATCGCCTAATTAGAAAACTCACATACAACAGTATCAGTATTACGATTCCTGATTCTAATAGGAAACCCTTCCACCAAGCAACAATCAAAATAATACTCAAACAGGGAATTAGAATTTTGAGCAATTTAGGCCAAGTAAGTAAGCCATCTGGAGGCTTTTCCAGATACGGTGTTCCCGGCATGTATAATCCTCAGCCTATTCCAATTTGATACCCTGAACAACAATTTCGACTTTCGCACCGGCAGGTAGAGCACCTGCCTCAAATGCAGCTCTCGCTGGCTTAATTTCAATATCTTCTACCCAAGCGCCGTATACCTCGTTCATGGCTGCAAAATCAGATATATCATCAAGTAAAACTTGAGCGAAACATACCGAGTTTTTACTGACTCCTGCAGCATCCAATAGAGCATCAATCTTCTTTAACGCCCCCGCTGTTTGGCTCTTTACATCATTTCCAGCCTCTACATCGATTTGTCCAGAAAGCCAAATCATACCATTTGCCATTACTCCGGGAGTGTATGGACCATACAATTTACTACCTGCGATATTGATCGCTTTTTTCTCCATATTACACCGCACTTAGTGGTGGCACATCAAAATAGCCCGACTTTTTCTCGCAACTATGGCGAGTGCTTGGGTAATTGACCACCCTGCGCACGCTAGATTATTAGCCCCAATAATGAGAGAGGTTTCGCAAACTGATGATGTAATAATTGCATGCGAGCGAGCAGAGGTTGTCGCGATGTTGGAAAACGGTGACGGCCACTTACCTAGGAGGAAAACGTATTGGGTTCCAAGACCAGTGGGTAAGGGTAAGTGGAGGAAAGCATGGAAACGTAGCCGAATTTCAAAAAAGGCATTGAAAGGAATTCAAACTTTGATATCGGTAGGCGCACCGATTGAGACAAGAGTCGCACCGAGAAAATCACGCAGGATTTACATCACAGATACTGAGATAAACCATTTAGCACACAAATTAGCGCATCCAACTGAAATTATTATTCCAACCCATTTTGACACCCAGTTAGCAAAACCCCTTATGCGTAAAAGAGCAATATTCCACAAAATAGACGGTCTTCATGGACACATTCACCTGCATCCACATATACGACCAAAAACCGTATCAAATCCTCCAAAGGTGATGGTAAGAAGATTGCTAGGTGATGGCATACATGACAGCGATGAAATATTGCAAATCCCTGAAAATTGGCTTGAAGGACTGTCTATTTTTACTGCTGATGAGAATGAAGTTACTGGGAATCCTTGGAACCTAATTCAAAATGTTGCGAATATGGATGGGGTGATAACTCAATCAGTTACTCTAGCGAGTGAAGCGGTATTACTCGGTGTCCCAACCTTGTTAATCAGTAAAGCAAAAAGAGGTTTCTTAGATCGTTTGAAATCTGATGGATATCCATTGTTTGTTGCTAAAGAAAAAGATGAATCAATTCTAGCACAATGGCTTGCAGGAATCCATCTAACATCAGAATTAGAACTGCCCGATTGGCCAAATACTAGATCAGAACTGCTTGAGATAATCAAGCATTGACATGTGATCGCCGGCCATTTCTTTAACTTGTGAAATTTCATACCAGTTCGCACTTTCAGCGTCGTCACCAGCAATAGGTTCACCACTTACATCTATCAGATATGCAATAGAGATAATATGTCCTCTAGGGTCTCTTTCAGGGTTACCTTTCACGCAAAGCAAGCGAAGAACTCTTCCATCCAACCCACATTCTTCTTTCAGCTCTCTAACCACAGCATCTTCTGGATTTTCTCCAAGCTCGACAAACCCTCCTGGGAAAGCAAGCATTCCTTTCCACGGTTCGTTTCCTCTTGTAATTAGCAAAATTTTGCTTCCTCTTATCGCAACAGCGTCAACTGTTAAGGATGGTTGAGGCCATTGTCCGCATTCATTGCATGCTGGCATGTTATTCACCGAATCTTCTTTTTCTAGCTTGGTATGTTTGAATTGCTTTCAATAATTCTTTCTTTGAGAAAGAAGGCCAGAATACATCAGTAAAGTACAACTCTGTGTATGCCATTTGCCAAAGCAAAAAGTTGGAAATCCTTTCTTCACCTGATGTTCGAATGACCAGGTCAGGATCTGGCATTTTTCCCGTGTACAGTCTTTTACTAACTTCTTCTTCGTCAATTGAATCCAGACTTAGGTTTCCAGTTCTGTGGTCGTCGGCTATGCTTTTTATTGCATCAAGCATTTCTTCTCTGCTACCATAAGCCAAACAAACAGTAAATGTGAAATTATCATAATCCGCAGTTTTGTTTTCAGCGTAATCAATTGCCTCATTAACTGATTTTGGAAGCAATTCTCTTCGTCCAATTATCTGAACTCGGACTCTATTTTCATGAATTCTTTCATCATTAGCAATGTCCTTCAAGCCTTCGATATACAAATTGAATAAACCATCTAATTCATCCTCCGCTCGACTTAGGTTTTCGGTCGATAAAGCATAGACAGTGAAATAGTGAATTTCCAGTTCTAATACCCAGTCAAGGACTTGCTCAAGTTTCATTTTCCCCATTTTGTGACCAATATTTGTTTCAAGAGCTTTTGACCATGCAAACCTTCTGTTTCCGTCCATGATAATTGCAAGATGGTTTACCTTTGCAGGGTGTTGCTTTACTTCTCGTAGCAGTTTTGCTTCAACCGCATTCCCTAAAACATCGCCGAGGCGATTACTGATACCTATGACATCGCCCCCATTACCAACCCCATTCACTTCAACCGTTTGAGTTAATCCCCAATACCNCCTCGCCCACTACATGCAGGACAAGCCTTGGTGGCCGANAGGGATTGTCCAGTCGCACGANGATAGCACAATATCNACCTCGTGGGGTACATTACCGCTGTATGTCGAAGAAGTTACTNCNCAGTGGTGGGAGNGTTTGGAAAATAAGTGGGGAAACTGGCCTNAAATTTCATCATTNGAGTTAATTAAAGAAGACAAAATTGGAATGTGGTATGATATTGGGGATTATGAGGCNCTTGTTNTACCTATNCCGAGGTGTAGAAGTGCTTCTCGCCTATCGAAAAACCAACAACTCAAAAATTTACTCAACTCAATTTTACANTTACCAGTTGCTGGNTGTGATAAGGAGGGTGATCACGTTTTGATTTATCCTAAAAAGGCCCCTGCTAAGATTACTGGAGAGTCTCTCTCAAATCTCCATAAGGCGTTAATTTCAGACGGCTGGTCAACACCAAATGATGAGCATGGGTGGAATGACCGTTTGAAAATAGTTGAGGACAAGCTCAAAACCAACACACTATGGAGAGCCCCTCATTCTTCAAACACAATAGGAACTCCCCGAATAGAGTTGCATGATATGAGGCCAATTCCTATCCCAATTAGCGAGAAATTGATCCTCGATTCAGACATCAATTTACCAATGATTAGGCAGGCAGTGAAATATGATGTTTTTGAGAAATGGTGCGAATTGATGCCTCCAAAATATGCAAGCAAAAGCGTGCTTAGGACTGCAACAGGTGGAGTTGCTCACATAAAATACGACATCAAAATTATGGAAAAAGCAGAAGCGGTGGCTTATGATTATGATAATCCAGAAGTAGATAAATATCTTTCAAAAGTTGACAGATTCCAAGCCAAATTAGGTAACATGAGACTTGTGAAGATGGGTGTCCCATTAGCAATATTTGGTTTACTTGGCACATTATGGCTTGACCGTGCTGGTGAGATAGGTCAGCCTGTTTTTGCCTACTGGACTTTCTCTCTTATCGGCGTAATCTCTGGAGTAATTTATTCAATTATGGAACCAGATTGGCGTCAAACACTGTGACGCCTTCTGTTGTCATGGAAGTTCAACCCATGCGTCTTTGCTAATCCCATTACATCTATGAGGAAACTATCTCTAGCCTCTCTCTCGATTTTTCCACTGTTTATATCCCAGTATATGTTACAACCAACATCGATAGCATCTGGTCCAAGAGAAGATACTCTTGCGAATGAATCCTCTTCTTTCATGGTCTTCTCATGCTTTGCAATCAAGTCAACTACACCTTCACAAAAATCGGAAACCTTTGCTGGGTCTGAATTGATATCAAGTTTGAATATGGGTTGCCACCTTCTGAATCTCCTTTTCCCCCAATTCTCCACAGGGGTATTTGCTAAGTTGGCGTTAGGCATTGTGATTACGGTGTCTTGGCTTGTTCTGATTAACGTAGTTCTCAGACCTATCTCCATGATTTCTCCTTCGACAGAACCGATTACTACCCAATCCCCAACTTGGAATGGACGATCCAATAATACGGTTGTAGCTCCAAAAATATTGGAGATTGTGTCCTGTGCTGCAAGTGCTAGCGCTAAACCGGTAATTCCCAGCCCTGCAACCATTGTAGTCAGGTCAAATCCTAATGCGTCTGCGATGAAAACCATTCCAAATATTACGATAAGAAACCTCATTATACTCTCTGCAGCGGATACAACTGTTTTTTGTGAACCGTCCAATTCTCCATCATCATCTGTCCAGAGAACAAAGGCGTGTATGACTCCAACAAATCGGAAGGCTGTAACTACAATCGCTAATACCATAATCAATTGTAGAATAGACAACATCCAATCAATATGGTCAGCAAGTAACATTCCTATCCAGCACCCAATTGCAACACCTAGTGCCTTTCCCGAACCAGACAATGCGTCTTTAGCGACCTGACTTCCTAAACTAATTTTTGAGAATACCTTTGGCAAGGTAATGCCCATAAATTCTTTGAAAAATGTGATCAGTATAATTAGCACAACAGCAGTGATTACACTCTCAAGCTCTATGCCGTAAACTTCCTTATCATAGCCAGGAATAACCTCGATAAATTTCTCCATGTAGGACTCTAGCCGGCCATCCATCAAGTTGTTTTCGTAGAGAACCATCTCAATCAGCCCCCTACGGGGGCTATCTCAATCACGCGACGCTTTCAAGAGGGGTTATGTATTGGCGTGACTGGTAGCCATGAAGTTTGAATCTAGAAAGACATCCCTAACAATACTTCTATTGCCATTTTTGCTATCGTTCTTATCTCCGATTGTTAGTGCTTCGGTCACTCAAGATTCAACGGTCAGTTCAGCAAGCCAAGATTCCGGTGAGGGACTGACTCCATGGGAGATGTGGGATGATGATGATGATTACATCTCTTGCGAAACTAATGCAGAAGGCAGCAAGGTTTGCGATTATGTTTTCCCTTGGGGAGGAGATGAAATGATGCAGTTCAAAGAGTATTACACCTTTGAGACAATAAGGGCGAGAATGATGCGAATTGCTGCTGACAACCCGGATTTCATTCAATTCCATGAAGGCCTGAATGGAGGGACCAACGCAAGAGGTGAAGAAACATCTGCTGACACATACAAAGGCTGGCACTACGATAACCCATCTCCATGGCTCAAAATAACAGCAAATGTTCAAGGTGGGGAATATAATGATTTCAATGGCGATACTGGAAATTATGCAGACCGACCAGACGTGATGATTGTAGGTAATCACCACGCCAGAGAATGGATGAGCCATACCACGCCTATGCTATTTTTGGAAACAGTTGCATATTACTACGGTAAAGGGCCGGTAGACAACGACGGAGATGGCAAAATCAATGAAGATCCTTGGGGAGATGCAGACGGCGATGGCCAAGTTGACGATGATGGAGACTGCCTAGCACTCGATCCTGCCTATCAAGATAGCAATGGAGATGGTAAAGCCTGCAACCCAGGAGATTTTGGTGTTGATGAAGATTTCAGCGAAGTTGAGCTTACCAACCTAATCAATAATCGCGAAATATACCTGATACCGCTTTTGAATACTGACGGATTCATTTACGATCAGACAATTTTCTGTCCTGCTCCTGCATGGGAATCTTGCCCTAGCGGTGGTTGGCGTAAAAACTTGCGAAATAATGGACCACAACCATTGCCTGATATGAACGAACAAGTGGATGAGGATTGTGATGGCGTAGATTTGAACAGAAATTATCAATTTGAATGGGGATGGCCACTGGGCGCAACTGTNCCANTNATTCCAGGCACCTGCACACCAGCAGAAGANGAACAAGCAGGAATCACNAATAACGATGTATACACTGGACCTTATGACACTACGGATAACGACGGNGATGGATTGTTNAACGAGGATAACGTAGACGGTGAGGATGATGATAATGATGGTCAGACCGATGAGGACTGGGCTGGTGGGAATTCTGAACCTGAAACAAAATTTATTCAGGATATGACTGAGATGAATGACGATGATGGTGACGGGGCTTCTGATTACGAAGCGACTCTAACTTATCATTCCTATTCTGAACTTGTTTTGTATCCATGGGGGCACTGCACTGGTTGTCAAACTACTGACCACGAACAATTGGTATATCATGGTGATAAGATGGCTGAAATGACAGATTACACAAATATGCAGTCGTCTGATCTTTATCCAACGACAGGCGATTTTTGTGATTGGCATTATGGTGTTCACGGATCTTTTTGTTACACTATGGAGATCGGAACTGCCTTCCATCAGCATGAAGACGATATAGATCATATCGCAGTTAGGAATAACGGCATTGCTTTCTACATGACGAAGATTGCTGATAACCCTCGACAGAGAGCTAACCTTGGAATTGCATTGACTCAACAGTATATCCAATCACCCGAGCAGCTTGTAATACCAATCGAAGGAAAAATCCCAGTGGAGATGTGCCTCAACAACGCCTTCCCGATCGATTTGACTATGCAGAACTCGCACGTTATGTACAGAATGGTAAAGCCAAGTAGACAACAGTCTGATTATGGTCCAAGGGAATGGTATACCGAAAGTTGGTCAATGGCTGAATTCATGGTCATGAAAGGTGAAACCTGCCCTCTATTGAATGAGACAGAAGAGGGCTACAAGGTTGTTGCACACCTTGATGTAAAGGATGACGAAAATGGATTCTTACACTATAAATCTATGATTTCTACCCTGGATGGAACGCTGAAAATTGAGTATCCTCCGTTCTCCGGATATCACGAAATAAAAATATCCTATCGAGCACCATTTGGCACTGCTTTCGGTTCCACACTTTTATTCATGACTGTCGCAGTATTCGTCTGGGGCGGACTAGGTGTATGTTTGCGAATGATGGTAGAAGATAAGGATAGTGTGGATGCTCTGTTGGAACCAATCGATGCCACAGAATTGGTTGACGCAGAATTGGAGGACTCTTCATGAGTCAGTCTGACGAATTTAGCGGTAGAGTAGGTCTTATTTTCGCTGCTATTGGAGCTGCAATCGGGACAGGAAATATTTGGCGTTTCCCAAGAATGGTTGGTGCAAACGAAGGGGGGACATTCCTAATCCCTTGGCTGTTTTTCCTTTTTGCCTGGTCGATTCCGCTTGTTATTGCAGAGTTCGCTTTGGGTAAGCGAAGCAGGACTGGAACAATTGGTACGTTCAGAATATTTGCCGGTAAAAACTTCGCATGGATGGGTCTGTGGACAGCATGGATATCTACTGCGATTGGCTTCTATTACGCAGTTGTAGCAGGTTGGTGTCTGAAGTATTTCCAACTCGGTGTAACCAATGGTTTGGTTGGCGAGGGTGTTGATACACAACTAGTTTGGAATGAATTTTTACAATCTCCTGAAAATGTGATTTTCTTCCAATTCTTGGTTATAGCAATCACATTGCTAGCCATTTGGAAAGGTGCGAAAGCCATTGAAAAGGTCAATGTTATTTTGATGATATCACTATTCGTATTGCTATTCATGTCACTTGGATTGTCTTTGTGGATGGATGCCGCAGATGGTAGTTTGGACGGATTCCTATTCATGTTTACAGTGGAGTGGAGCTCCCTGTCAGATCCAGCCATTTGGATAAATGGCTTATCTCAATCAGCATGGTCTTGTTCTGCTGGAATGGGGATGGCAATCACATATTCAGTTTACATGAGAAAAGATGAGGATACAACATTGAATGCTTTCACAATGGGTCTTGCTAACAACTCGATATCCATAATAGCGGGTTTAACAGTATTATCGGCAATTTTCGCCGTTTCTGAGAATCCTCTGGATACAGTAACAGGAGGTTCTTCCGCAATCACCTTCCTAGCACTGCCAGAGGTTTTCGCACAAGCTCCGGGCGGAGCTACTGGCGCTTGGATAATGATGTCAGGGTTCTTCTTAGCACTCTCATTTGCAGCATTAACTTCTATGATTTCAACAGTAGAACTGTGTGTTCGTAACTTCGTTGACCATGGATACGAAAGGGAAAGATCGGTATTGCTAACTTCAGTTGCGATATTCATGTTTGGATTACCCTCAGCAGTGGTTTGGATTTCAATCGCACCCGATGGAACAGCATTTCCTCAATTTTTAGAAGTTCAAGACCACATATGGGGCTATGGTCTGATGTTTAGCGGACTATTCATTGCCTTTACAATATGGAAATATGGGTTTCAAAAGTGGAGAAGTCAGGTCGCAGCGGGAGAAATTCCCCCAGGACTACAAGGTTATCTGGGAATAGGCGTGTCTGCCTTCCGTGACGACTTTATCAACACTGGCGACAATGATATTTGGATTGGAAGATGGTGGGATATTCTGATGTATTTGGCGTTCCCGTTCTTATTCTCTGTTCTAATTATTTCTTACTTTGGCGATATGCTTGCGAACACACCAAATGTTTGGGATCCATCTAATCCAAATGGCATCACCATTATTCTACTATTCTGGGGAATAGTTGCTGCAGGATTTATCGCATTCAACCGAAAGTTGGTTCAAAGGCCCTTATTCAGAAATGTTCCAGAGGGCGCAGAAGTTGACATTTCCATGCTACCTGGTGGAAACGACGAGTTAATCGTTGAAGTGGGAGAATACCCTGCTGGATGGGAACACCTTGGAGAAAAATCGAAATTACCAGAGCTTCCTAAATTAGACTTGTGAGGGCAAATCGATGGCACTTTCGCTATTCCATTGGATTGGAATAGGTCTAGTAATCGCTCTTGTTTTAATCCCTGTTGTAAGATGGTTCTGGAAGCGATTCGACATGCCAAGTAAGTTTGCGATTGAATCACTAAAAAGGCGAAAGCAAGAAGCTAAAGAAGCAGAATTATGGGAAAAAATTGAATCACAAATCGAGTATGAGAAAAGAAATCAAAAAGATTTTTTTGACAGACAAAAAATGAAAGAAGACAACTCTGGGAAGTCAATGAACGCTGTTGAAGCTGCTAATGCATGGAGTAAGCTAGGTGTTGATTCCCCTCTCGAGCCAGTAAAAAAAGCAGAAAGAATTGAAACAAAAACCTCGGTGGAAAGCCTCAGAAAAGGCATAACACATTCAACAAATTCTATTGAAGAACCTGATTGGGAATTGATTAAGCGCATGTCTGAATTATCTGAGCCAGTAGATGGCGTTCCAAAAGCACCAGATTTAGAAATTGTAGAGTCCTGATATACAATATATTTTGAGAACATTTAGGAATTTCCCATTACCTGTGATAACGTAATATTTCCTCAACATTAGCCGCTGGGATGAAATGTTTGATGCTTACCGTATAGAACATGGTGCAAAGGCCGCGCGGCACAAGGGACTTTACTCCTGACGTGATGAATAGGCGTTTAGCATTCGAGAAATTGCTTGAATCAAAGGCGATATGCCATGGTTTCAAGCGTATACAAACTCCAATATTCGAATCACTTGATCTATTTACTGCAAAGTCTGGTCCAGGGGTAATAAAACAATTATACGCATTCCAAGATAAATCAGAGAGGGCTCTAACACTCAGGCCAGAATTAACCGCTCCAGTGATGCGAATGATAAGCGAAGAAATGCGTTCGTCTCCTAAACCACTACGCCTTTCTTACTTTGGTCAATGCTTCAGATATGAGGAATCTAAGAAGGGTAGATATCGAGAATTTTTCCAGTATGGAGTGGAATTAATCGGTGCAAGCGGCCCTTTGGCTGAAGCAGAAGTTGTAGCATTGGCAATTGGAATGCTTGAGGAATGCGGGCTACTAGATTATGAGGTTAGGATAGGGCATGTTGGTATTCTAAGGGATATCCTTACTGGAATTGGGCTTTCGGAACAAGGTGAGCCGGAATCTCCTGTCGCTAAAGCAATGAGATATCTTGACAAAGGCGACTGGGATGGTCTTTCAGAATTATTTTCAGGCAATAATATCGATACAAATTTTGTTGAAGAGCTGCAGAAACTCTCAAGCCTGAACGGAGGTATTGAGACCTTAGAATCGGCTAGAGAAATCCTTTCAAGGCTCGGAATATCACATGAATCTCTTGATGAATTAGCCTCTCTATTGTTATCTTTACAACATCTTGCTCCTACTCCGCCATCTTTGAAAGTCAACCTTTGTGTTGCGCGTGGACTTGATTATTACACTGGTATGGTTTTCGAGGTAAACGTTGAGGAATTAGGGGGAGAGGGCCAAGTTCTAGGTGGCGGCTCTTACAAATTACTACATTTGTTCGGTCTTGAAGACCTTGACCCGTGTTGTGGTTTTGGACTTGGCTTTGACAGAGTGCTATTAGCTTTGGAAACTCAGGCAGATAGAGTGGGTCGACAAGAGGTAGTTCCCGGAGAAACACCATCTCCTAGCACGCTCGTTCTGCCGTTCAAAATTGAATCTAATGCAGTATTATCTATTGTCAAAGAACTCCGATTAGCCGGTAAAAGTGTTGAACTAGACTTGCGTGGTAAGAACATAGGTAAATCACTTGATTGGGCATCAAAAAACGGCTTTACTTCCGTTGTAATCATTGGACCACAAGATCTTGACAACAACCAGTGCAGCATCAAGAATCTCGTTACTGGTGAGCAGAACTCAACAGCTCTAGACTCGGGTTCAATCATTGATTTCTTGTGATTCATGCCTGTTTGGTAAATACACAGCAGCAAGCGTCATTGTAGCAATGGCAGCCATGAATAAGAATCCAGGTTGTTCCTCAGAGGTCGGCATTCCATCTTCACCAGCTTGGAAGGATTCATCCCATGA
>PAOW01000016.1 GCA_002710015.1 Methanobacteriota archaeon
GGACTAGGTGCTAGACCAATTGCAAATACTGATGTATTCTGTTTTGGACCGCCAGACTGGAAAGGAAATCTTCCTGAAAATCTGTTTCACCCTTCAAGGGTGCTTCGTGGAGTTCACGCAGGAGTAAGAGTTGGTGGAAATGAAAGCGGTATACCCACTGTTAACGGAGCGATAGTATTCGATGACAGATATATTGGAAAGCCACTAGTGTATTGCGGGACAATTGGATTGATGCCAAGAAGACTGGCTGATGGCAGAGAATCTCATGTAAAGAACCCTGAAGCAGGAGATAGAGTGTATATGGTCGGGGGCAGAGTTGGTTATGATGGGATACACGGGGCAACATTTTCCTCTCTAGAATTGACTGAAGAATCACCATCTAGTGCAGTTCAGATAGGCGATCCGATTACTCAGAAAAAAATGCTTGACATGATTATTCAGGCAAGAGATAGTGGCCTAATCACCTGTATAACAGACAACGGAGCCGGAGGTTTATCCTCGAGTATTGGAGAGATGGCAGAGTATACAAACGGCTGCAAGATTGATTTAGAAAAGGTTCCATTGAAGCAAGAAGGCTTATCATCATGGGAAATTCTAGTATCAGAATCTCAAGAAAGAATGACAGTAGCAGTTAGAGAGAGCGATGTCGAGGAGTTTGAGAAACTAGCTAATTTACATGAGGTCGAGGCAACATGGGTTGCAGACTTTACAGATACTGGACAGTTCCATGTTGTCCACGGAGAGAAAACGGTGGCAAATTTACCTATTGAATTCCTACATGATGGAGTTCCACAACTTCAACTTGAGAGTGAGTGGACTCCTCCAACAAATCCAGAGTTTAAACCAGGGGAAGGCTTTGATCATTCACAGTTACTAATTCGAATGCTATCTAGGCCGAATATTGCCAGTAAGGAGACTTGGGTCCGTCAATATGACCACGAGGTTATTGCTCAGACAGCCGTCAAACCATTCGTTGGTGTTGAGAGAGATGGGCCAGGCGATGCTGGGGTTTTAGCACCAATTCACGGTTCGGTAAGAGGACTTGTAGTATCTAACGGAATATCGCCCAGATACAGCGATATTGATGCTGGCGCAATGGCTGCCGCAGCGGTCGATGAGGCAGTTAGAAACGCAGTATGCGCTGGTGTAGATATGTCTAAAATTGCAGGCCTCGATAATTTTTGCTGGCCAGACCCAATCGAGAGTAAGAAAACCCCAGATGGTAAATTTAAGCTTGCACAATTAGTTAGAGCAAACAGAGAGTTAGAAAGAATTTGTCGGGCGTATTTTGTTCCTTGCATCTCAGGCAAGGACTCCATGAAGAACGATTACGGAACTGGTGAAAATAAAATTTCAATACCTCCTACTCTGTTGTTTTCATTATTTGGAAATCACCATGATGTTCGCTATACAACAACATCAGATCTCAAACCAGGCGAGAGCATATATCTTATCGGAGAGACTAAACAAGAACTTGGTGCAAGCGAGATATCCTATATGTTAACAGAATCCGATGAAGCAGGTGGAATCGGTGGAAACGTTCCACGGCTTCCGCACCCTGAAGTTAACTTACAGTCATACAAAGCCCTCACAGGCGCAATACAATCCGGTCTAGTAAGAACTGCTCATGATTGTAGCGAAGGAGGTGTTGCAGTTGCTATGGCGGAGATGTGCATAGGAGGAAGGTGCGGCGCAGCGATTGATATTGATGGCCCAGGTGATGCTGATACATGGGGTAGATTGTGGGGCGAATCATTAGGCCGAATCTTGGTCGGTGTAAGACAGGAAAATAGGGAAGATTTCCTAAAACAAATGAAGGGAACAAACCTCACATATATGGGCGAGACAACAGATAGTGATAGTTTGGTAATCTATGATGGAGATATTATGCTAATTAATTCCAATATTGATGATATGGTTAATTCTTGGAAAGGAAGTCTCGATATGACAGGAGGTGATGATTGATGAATGAGAAACCGAAAGTCGCCGTGTTGTTTGGATTTGGAATAAATTGTGACCGAGAAACAGCAGCAGTTTTCGAATTAGCCGGAGCTGTTAGCGAAAGAGTCCACGTCAACCATTTTGTTAATGGTGAGAGAGACCTTTCAGAATTTAACATATTGGCAGTTCCTGGAGGGTTCTCTTTCGGTGATCATTTAGGTTCAGGTCGCCTTTTAGGAAATAGAATGAGATTTGCGATGAGAGACCAACTAACCGCATTTATTGAGGCTGGAAAACCAATTATAGGGATTTGCAACGGATTTCAAGTTCTAGTGAAAACCGGCCTTCTTCCAGGAAGAGAGATACCTGATTTTGAACAAAGGGCTAGCCTTACTTTGAATAATAGTGGACGGTATGAAGATAGATGGGTCACTCTAGAATTTGATTCAGACAGTCCATGTATTTGGACGAAAGACATCACTAGAATCGAGTGTCCAGTAAGACATGGAGAGGGGAAGTTCGTTATGCCTTCACTATCTGACCTAGACAGTCTACATGAAAATAATCAGATTGTAACAAGATATGTAGATCCTTCAACTGAAATAGGCCAAGGAATTACCGATGAGCCACTTCCATTCCCAATATGCCCAAACGGTAGCATCAGAAATATTGCAGGAATATGTGACCCAACCGGTCTAGTGTTTGGTCTGATGCCACATCCTGAAGCTGCATATGCAACATTCCTCCACCCTCATCATACTAGGGCGGATGTAAACGAAAGTATTCTTGGTGAATGTATGCAAATATTTGAAAACGCTGTAAAATATGTTAAGTCGAACATTTGACAAATAAGGGACCGTGCCTCGTAACATGGCGAGCGATAAGCTGTATATGGAAAGTATTGATGCTGGTTATCTAAAGGAATTTGAGGCAACAGTAACCAGCGTTAGCGAAACTTCACTATTTCTTAATCGAACGCTATTCTATCCACTTGGAGGGGGACAGAATTGGGACACCGGTAAAATTCGTTGGGATAGTGGAGAATTAAATGTCTACGAGGTCAGAGGAAGAGGAGATATCGAACACTTTGTTGGAGATGATCATGGATTGAATGAAGGGGATAAAATCCACGGGACTATCGATTGGGAAAGGAGGTATTCTCATATGAAAATGCATACTGCACAACACTTAGTCAGCGGCATAGTTTACGAAATGTTTGATGGTGCTAGAACTGTTGGCAATCAGATACATGCCGACCAATCCAGAATAGATTTCAATCCAATAAAATTTGATGAGCAGATGATTGAGGATTTATTTCAAAGAGCCAATGACATAGTCGAAAAAGGGGCACAAGTGACTGATTGCATTATGACAAGAGATGAAATTAATTCAATAATGCCACCAGATCGAACAAATATGAACCTATTACCCTCCTCAGTTAGAAACCTAAGGGTGGTAAGAATAGGAGACAACATCGACCTATGCCCGTGCGCTGGAACACACGTAAGAACGCTGGAGGAAATTGGAACGTTACAATTCTTGAGTAAGAAGAACAAGGGTAAAGGAACAACTCGCGTGAAGTACACGCTCAAAGATTAGAAGCCATTCAGCCCAAATTAAAGTTTATAATAATCACTAACCTATAAACCTATAAGTCTAAATCAGAATCTATCAAATCTGAAACTTCAGAACTGACCTTTTCCCAATCAGATCTTTTCCTTTTTATCTCATCTAATGTTGCAGATTCAACTATATCTCTCAATGGCTTAGGAGCTTCAGCAGCCCTCCTTTCAGCCTCAATTCTGTCTGACATCTGACTATCTTCCCCTGGTCTATCTGAACGGTCAACAGCCGGTATAGGTCGACTGGGAATTGTTCTTTGTCCATCATAATGTTCCTCTGGGTTGAGACTCTTTGCCATTATCTCTAGAATCTCATCTGGAGGCAATTCATTTTTCCATTTATTCTGATTACCGACTTCTTGGACAATATTTCTTTTCTTTTTCGCCTTGGTTTTGGTTGCAACAGATGACAGGATCTTTCTGATTAGCTCAGTGTCTACTTGTTTAATTTCAGCAATTTTTTCAGGACTAATTCCAGACTGATATAGGAAAATAATGTCGTTACCCAAATCAACTAAATTATCCTCCATTGAGATACCCCATGACAAATATGACCGTCTGCTTAACTTTTAACAAAAATTGCTAGTTTATAGAGGCCGTCATCTATTGGTATCAAGCGAGAGTTCAAATCCCTCCACTGTAAGAATATGGCATGGCGAGGGACCCAAGGGCTGACATCCTTGAGGATGATTTTTTCCCACAGCCAGCAAGAAAGATTCACAGAATACACGCTCACCAAACAGATAATGGAACCATTCACATCAACACAAGGGGCGGTTTTATTGGTATTCAATCAAACACTCCAGCAAAATTGCATCAAGGCAATCTATGGCATTTTAGTAGTGAAGAAAAACGCCATCTCCTATACGCCACAGCAGCCTTTACTTTTGCATTAGGAATTGCTATGGCAACCGGTTTAGGGGGTTTATTATCTGTTGATTATAGTAATAATTTGGGTCCAACAGTAGCGGTATTCTTGATTTCTATGCCAGTCATGCTATTAGCGGTAGGTCCAGCGTTTCTACTCCACGAAATAGGGCATAAAATAGCGGCAAAAAAATACGGTTGTTGGGCAGAGTTTAGAGCAGATCCTGGTGGCCTGAAGTTTGGAATTATGATAGTCGCTCTAACGGGCATTCTTTTCATGGCCCCCGGAGCAGTAATGGTGGCAGGCTTGGTAACAAGGAAACAAAACGGTCACATTGCAATAGCAGGACCTATCGTTAACATCGTTTTATTTGTACTGGGCATCGTCTTTGGTGGCATAATTTTAGGAATTACGGGCGCAGAGCAATATGCGAATAACAATCTGAATTTTATAGAAGGCGGTGCATTAAATCTCAAAGCAATGGTTGGAGGTGTTGTTTATTGGTGGATATTTTTCAACCTCGGTCTTGGCTTCTTTAATATGATTCCATTTGGTCCGCTAGACGGAGCTAAAGTAAAGGATTGGAGTGAGCCAATTTGGTTTCAGTTCTTCCTTCTCTTTGCAGCATTGATTTACTTGTGGATGTCTGGGAACTTTAGCCCAATAGACCACGCTGCATTGAAAATCGCAGACCTATTCTGACTGATTGAGATAAGCATTCCTTACTGGATTTTCATCGAGATGGAAAAAGGAATATGTCGCCCACCAAGTAATAGTGTCTAAAGCATCAACTAAGTTGCTTGTACCTGTTTGCTCTTCACCATAATCCTTTCCAGTGGTATCCATCCAGTCAATCATTTCGTCGACCGTATCACATGTTTGGTGGTAACACCAGTAACCATCCACTAACCCTCCAAAGCCCATTGTAACGGTTTGAAGATTATCTTGGAAGGTTGCATGATCTGAACGAGCAGTAGTATCTTCATAGATGATAATCTCTGGACGGTCTTTTGCCAACCAATCATCCACTTTCCAAGTATCAGCTGGATGTCCAGCTCCTATCAAACTAGACATCTGTTCCTCGACACCTATCGCGTCAGATCCAATCCACAGTGCTAAGTTTACCATCCCGGGTTGATTCATTATATCGTGGTCTAAACTAGGTCCGATGTAGACACGCATTGGCCAAACTTCCTCGTCCTTGGGGTAACCGTCCGGGTCAATTTGAGGTTGAGGGTCACAATTACCATCTCCTCCACCGTGACCATTTCCACACGGAGCACCTCCTCCGCCCGGCCAGTTTACACCCGCCATATCCAAGTTTACATAATTCGTAACCTCGACGTTTGGGTTATCCTCTTTGACCCATTCATTTGTCCAATAATCGCTACCCCTCTTTCCACCTTCTTCACCAGACCACAGACAGAAAACCATCGTGTTTCTAGTGCTGTAAGCGGACATGGCCTCCGCCACAGTTAGCACCATGCTAGTGCCAGCAGTATTGTCGTATGCACCCACTCTAGTTCCATACGTTCTACCGAATATGTGAGGATCTAACATTCCTGCATTAACGGGCGGGGCAATGTCAAAGTGCGCGCCAAAGACCATCCACTTGTCAGGATTAACTTCTCCCCATCTATATCCGCAGACATTGTATGCTTCTGGATTTTGAGCTCCAGTTTCAATAGAATCGTAAACGAATCTTTGATTTATTACCTCAAGGCCGAATCCTTGTAGCTCTTTGATCAAGTATTGCGCAGCATCTTCGTATGCAGCATTTCCTTGACCTGCCCACCTATCTAAGTAACCAACAGCGCCGTCGTTTAGATCTAGAGGGTCTGCAGTTTCATCCGACATCACGCTGATGTAATTGAATACCGTACGTCCATCAACCATACCCATAGAATGTCTGCCGCCATCATCTTCACTATATGCTGCTGCAAACGGCCTTTCAATACCGAGTGTAACGACTACGACACTACCTCCATTTTTGCTTGAGGGAGAAACTGCGTCTAGAGACGTGTTCGAAGATACTCTAATAATTCCTTGATTATCATTGCTTGATTGACCCCCGTTGCTAAACCATGATTTCCATGATTCGGTTAGATCACGAATTGGCCAGTTTTCTCTACCATACTCTCCAACTAACACAACAGCAGTGTCTGTTCTTGGAGGAGCTAAAACAGTAATCTGAACAGACTCTCCTGCTCTTATGTCAATCACTGTTGAGTTTTGTACGAACCCATTTTCAGGGTTTAGTATTAGATAAGGAATAAACGCTGACAAATCGGATTCAGCAGCTATAGTTATTCCTTGAAATTCTCCACCAATCCAGGTTTTTGGCGTTATTATGACATCTCCTTTGGAAATAGTAGAAACATCATCTTCTCCAAAGCAACCACCAAGGGGCGCTAAACAAAACAGCATAGTCAAAAATGCGGCCGTCAATCGCCTCTGCATAGCATTCCGTATGTTATGACCTATCTCAATGCTACTGCTAGACGTTAACCTAATTCAGATTCACTTTTACTTAGCAGTGGCCATTTAATTATTTATTCAGACCTTCTTCAAACGGATATGGCTCGGAATTTACCAGTAAGGGGCGAACGACACATAGACGAGGTACAAATTTTTCCTCAAAGGGGGTTTGTATATCACATAAAGGGAGGCGGCAATTCTGGGAAACTAATGCGGCCTTTTGCAGAACTATGGGCGGCTCTGACTTTATCCCAGGGAGAATACGTACACTGGATAGATGGCGCTTCTAGGTTTAATCCTGCAAGAATTATGAACAATTTCCCCCAGCATATTCCTCAGCCTGAGCAGTTATTGCATGGGCTCTTTGTAGGCAGAGGATTTACAGTTCACCAATTCGCACATCTTATTGAAAGACTGAGTGACGAGATCAAAATAACCAAGGCCAAATTGATAGTAGTTGACGGTCCTATAACCATGCATTTGGATTCTCAAGTTAATGATTATGAAGCAAGATCATTACTACGCAAATCAATGAACATCCTTTCTCAAATAGCAATTGATTATCAAATTCCAGTCGTAGTCATAACTGCGGCAAAAGCGTTTTCATCCCGGCACGCAAATTTGCTAGCACTTGTAGCAAATCGCAGTCAAAACTCTCTTGTTGGCCGTTACAGGAGGCACATGGGCAAGAACAAATTATGGCTGACACATTTTCCAAGCGGCTCTTCAGGGTTCAGATATGAATCTTCAAATCAAGAGACACTATTACAATCAACAAGCCGAATCATCCATAGCAGACTGACTTACGAAGGGGTTGAAGAAATCGAATAATGTCGTGAATTTTTTTCCAGAAAGGATTTCCTCATCACTCCATCCAAATGGGCCGAGTATTGCCCAAATAGCCCTTTTTGCAAGGCCAGTGTAATGAGGAATATTCGGCACAACGTTCTGGTAAAAACTCAACTCTTCTGCTAAGAGAACTCTTGATTTAAGCGAATTAGAATTCCCTTTTGTCACAACGAAATTGACTTTTCTTCCAGGAGGAATTTTTTGTCCGAGCGCTTTTGCTCTCAAAAGAGCACACTTTGTCTCAGTGTTTACTTTAAAATCTTCAATCCTTTTTGAGACTCTTTTAGTTATCACCAAATCTCGCATTGGTATTTTGTTCCTGTTTAGTTTTTTCAATTGGTCCTGAAACATGTCTACTATTCTCATCTGAATATGCTTTGATTGTAAATTAGAATCTTTGTTGTATTGTTCAATAATCAAGCCTAAAGCTTCATTCTGTAATTTCTTAATCCAAGCACAGGTTGAATGCTGTCTAGCTTCAATACCTCGCAATTTCAAACCATTTTTGCCATGAGCCCAGTACTTTGTTAAAGATCCAGAACCATGCATTCTACTTGGTAAAAAACCAATAAAATCGTAAATATCTTCAAATTCTAATGGGATTCCAATTTCTTTTGTTAGTCGCTCAGATAAATCAACGGCTCTAGCAACTCTCTCTTCTTTGGAATTTATCCTCGGATTGTATATCCAGACACAATCAACAATCGCATGTAAGACTACCCATCCTTCTCGTTGCGCAGCCTCTATTGTTGTTAGTAGTATTTCACGTGCCCATGCACATATTGCTTCATGCGCTTCGATTCTACCAAATCTAGCATTCTTGTATCCAGTATATCCAAAACAGGTTACTAGTAACCACTTTAGAGCATTTTGCTGCAAATCATATTTGTCGCCTTTTACAACAATTTTCGATTTTAGAAATCTTCTTCTTTCGATAATAGGAGCAACGACTCTACCAAGGAATCCCTGAACTTTAGCGCAAGTATGTGTATTTAATTCTGGTACGCGCAAAGCAGACGAACTGGTAAGCGGAAATAACTTCGAAGCAAAATATGAATCTCGCTTACGTTCACGGAATAATTTATTAGCATCTTCAGGATTCAAAGGAACATAATTTTTAGGATTTGGAAGTTCATCCTTAGCTTGACAGCAAGCGCAATTTAGGGTTTCAGGTGAGATATTACGCGTAGCTATTATACTTGGAAATAAGCTAGCGAAATCCAATTCTATAACATCACAATAAACGCCAGGTTTACTGTCTAGATAGAGACCTCCTCGATCAGCAATCATCAATTCCCAGGCTGTTTTTGTGTCTTCTGACCTATTCTTTTTCCAAGGAACTAGAACATTATCTTCCATTGCTATTCTCATTTGTATAGCGCTGATAACCGAGCCTGGTGATAATCTGGAAATATCTTGAGGAGATTGCCTTGAGTGTTTGCTTAATTCAAAAAGGCCTAAAATTCCCCCCTCTCTTACGATGAAACTGGCTTTGAAATCAATATGGAGTCTTCCATGAAGTGGAAAATAAGTATCTTTACGGATAACCTGGCCATACGAATGAACAACTCTAGACATTGTTCTAGGAGCCAAATTAGCGTATTTTCTATTAAGATTTAACTTGATATTATTTTTTGAAGATAAACTGTCTAAGTAGTTAAAATGCAGTGCGTCTCCACCATTTGTAATAATGATGTCAGGTTTCAATTCATTGACCAAATTATTTAGATTTTCCAATAGCTTTCTGTCCGAGTCAGAATTGTTTAAAGTGAAAGATTTCGTGTTATTCATTGAAAATCCATTTTTCTCAAAAATATGAATGCACTTTAGCTTGGATGAGATACTGTGAAAGCCGTTATCTGATAGATATTCAAAATCCAGTTCAACGACTCTTAAATTGGGCCATGTATTTTCTGTTTGTAATTTGGAAAAATAATTTCCATTCCATTCGATAAAATCGAAAGGTGCAATATTGTATTCAATGAAGAATCGTTGTGCTAGATGTGCATCTACCGAGTAAAGATCGTATTTGCTATAACTTCCTTTACTCTCGATATGTTCTGCTAACTTTCTTAAATTTCTAGAATCTAATACGTTTATCTCTAGCACATCATGCATCTCATATTCATCGAGCGATAGGCGTTTTTTGACAAATCTTGTTGCGCCGACTGAAAATCTGTTAGAAATCTCAGCAAGCATCAGCCAATTGTTTAAACTATTCAGATCTCGCTGAGACCCATAAACGTGTATGTGTGGCGACCAAGGGATTGATACCAGTTCCATGACTCTATCTTTCTTGAAAATCCATACATCCATTAAATCTCCAGTCTGACTTACCTGGGCATCTATAACCCAACCTCTCAAACATCTCACCTCTTGTTAGACAAATCCTCGATTATCGTTTCTAATTCAATAATTTTCGAATAGCACTCTAGTAGCATCGAAATTAGCATGGGTTTCCATGGATCGATAGAGGGTAGCATACCCCCAGCCGCTCTTCTATTTCGCACTCCATCAATAAGAACATTCAGACAGGCCTTATCACTGCAGTTTAGTGCACGGTTGAAACCGCTTAAGGAACCAATTTCGTTCTCGATACGATCTCTCCAAGTTGGAACAGTTCTGCCCATTATGTATAGTCAGACAATTCGGAACAGTATCATTACCGCAAGAGTGCAACGTAAAAGTGAAACTGAACCGACAAGGGTATGCAGGATACCAAAGGATTGATAATCTTCTAAGTCCAATTATAACCTGAGAATAATGGTAATGACGGCCCCACTTATTCATGAGCTACTGAGAAAGAAAAGATGTGTTAAGGGAGAATGCAGACCGAAAAGAACCAGATATCTGTGGGCAAAAATGGTTAGGTCTGAACAAGAAGACCAAACGCCTCTGATTGAGGATTAGGACAAATCACTCTGATAGTAATTCTTTGTTCATGAAGTAAAATTGAGTCCCCATCGTGATTAGTAATAATATTACAAAAACACTAGGTCGAGGAAATCCTCCGTCTGTCCCGATTGATATAAGGCTGCCAATTTGAGCGAGTAGGTAAGCAGCAATAGAACTGCATAGCGCTATTAGCGAAGTGTGCCAACGATATTTGTAAGCTCTAAATTCCATTTTTGCACTGACCTCAAGGTTTCCTGAATCAACCATATGTACCGTTATTCGATAAACAATATGAATGATTTGAGAACAAACTGCAATCAATACAAGTATCATGAAAATAATTCCAAAAATCGCCAGTAAGGCTTCGCCTTCTCCAAACATACTAAACCAGCCCATAGAGGCAGAAATTCCAAAGAACTCTATGGTTGCTCCGAAAGGAGTTATTTTTGCGAAGTCTCCAATCACTATCCACCCACTGAATAACCCAATTATGGCCATTAATCCACCTAAGCCGTGCATTCCGTGAGACATGGCTTTGATACCGTCTATTGGTGTAGCGTTATACGATTGGGCGTCAGTTTCAACAGATTCCCCTTTCCATTCAAATTCTTGATCACAAAAAGGACATTCAAACAGCCCACTAGCATCATCATCTAGCTCGATTTCAGCATCGCAGTTTGGACAAAGAATTTCAGCCATATTGGGAAATTTGCGGGCACTGGACAAAAACATTACTCCGGTAAGAAAAATGGTAACCTGTTCGAAACAATGCAGTCCAGTGTTATTTTCATAACTCGTTTGGAACAGGTGTTTGATCCATGTGTAGGAAGGCATAGACAGCCCACCAAGTAACAATGTCCCATGAGTGTACAAGATTGTTTATTCCAGTCGAATCGTCAGTCCCCATGTAATCAATCATGGTCTCCATAGTATCACACTCACGGTGATAACAAGGATAACCATCCACTAAACCATTCCAACCTAATGTCGCAACACCGATGTTTTGAAACGAATCGTGATCGCTTCGGGCAGTTGGAGACTCATAAATGGCCACAGTATCTTCATAGATGTCGCCCCACAATGGACTTTCACCACCTGCCAGCCATGCTTCTCGCCCTCGCTCCATTTCGTAACCAAGATCTAGAGCGTCTGAACCAATCCATTCAGCTAAGTGGAACATGCCTGGTTGGTCAATTTCTTCACCCGTGCCATCAGGCCCAAGATAAACCGAAAGAGCATAATCTCCGGGATAATTTACTCCAGCCATATCTAGATTCAAGTAGTTACTAACAGTAACTCCATCTGGTAAATCATTAGCAAAAGACCTCGAACCCCACAAACCTTCTTCTTCAGAGGACCATAGACAGAAAACCATTGTTCTGCGAGCGTCAAATTCCGCCAATACACTTGCAGTTGTTAATACCATACTAGATCCAGCAGCATTGTCATATGCTCCGTGTCTAGTTCCGTAACCAGGTATGCCGATTTCAGCTCCTGGTGTGTATGCAACAGGAGGTGCAATATCGAAGTGTGCTCCAAAGATTAACCACTCGTTTGGATAAATCGAACCATCTTTGTATCCACAGATGTTGACTGCCCATGCAGTATTCCATTGAAACCTATGAACCTCTACTCTATCCAAACCATAACCTTGCATTACACCCTCAAAATACACAATTGCATGTTCATATGACGGATTAGCATTACCAATCCACCTGTCGAGATACCCCACCGCTCCATCGGGACCACAGGTTGCACAAGGGGTATCATCTGCAATGAAGTCAACCCATTCGTATACATCACGCCCGTTTACCCAGCCCGCACTAGCACCTACACCATCTGCGTCAGTAAGATCTGACCTTTGGTCTCTTATTGTGTTGAGGAATTTTATCTTAACATCCCCTCCACTTTCGTTACTTGGCACAGTCCAAGGCCATTCTCCACCAGGGTCTTGATTCTCGATAGCTGTAATTGCAGCAGAGTTTGCATCCGCTCCGTTCGCCCAATCTATCCAAGAAACACCCGGGGCCCTTATTGGCCAATCTTCTCTCCCGTATTTTCCAATTAGTAATACAACGTCTGAATTCCTTGGCGGGAAGAGTACGTTTATTGCGATAGAATCACCCTTTCTTAGGTCGAATACTGTGCCATTTTGCGCCCGCAATGAGCCAGGATCTTGTACGAAATATGGTACATATGCACTCAAATCGCTACTTGATGTGAGCGTTATGACTGTCCACTCTCCAGCGGGTATTATGCTTGGTGAGACCATCAAACTCTCTGAAGACAATTTATCCTCCTTCTCATCTTCACCAAAGCACCCTGACAAGGGAGCCATGCACATAATCAAAACCATCAGTAAAGCCCTAACGCCATCCACATTGAAATCCGAATCTAATCACATTGTTGAATGATGCGGTATCTAGTTCTCAGACTAGCAATCCGTCAATTATTCTGGATGAAGATAAGGTTATACATACACCTGCGGCCGCAAACAATGATGGCAACTGTTCGCCTCGACCAAAAATCGCGGGCAATAGTGCGCTTGATATCAGATTCATACGTAAATGCTCTAGCAAAATACTTCGGAACAGGACCTTCAAACATTGATGTTGCGAGAGAGCAACACAAGGCTTACATTGACGCTTTGAAATCTAATGGCGTAGAGGTCACTGTTCTAGATGCAGACCACAATCATCCTGATTGTGTGTTTGTAGAAGATCAAGCCGTAGTAATCGATGAGCACGTACTCCTTCCAGTCCCGGGGCATGAATCTAGGAGAGGTGAGCAACCACCTATTGCGGAGTTCTTGTCGAATCACCTTAAGGGTCATAAAATCTGCAAAATGGAACCTCCTGCTATGATGGATGGGGGCGACATATTGCGCTTAGGAGATTTATTCTTCGTTGGACGGTCAACAAGAACAAATGATGCAGGAATTAGTGAATTGAAAGACTTACTTGATCATCTTGGACACGATTTGAGAGTTCTAGACATACCGTCTGACGCATTACATCTCACTAGCATAGCATCCACCCCAACGGACAGCATAATTATGGCAGCTGAAGGTTACCTAAATCCTGAAGACTTTGGCGAATTACCACAGGGGTGCGAACTTGTTTTGATGCCAAGAGACGAAGTATATGGTTGTAACACAATTGGGCTGCAAGGCAAGAAAGTCATAATTGCAAAAGGATATCCAAGAGTTCAGTCTGCTCTTGAAGAAAGGGGGCTTGAATGCATCGTTCTGGATATGGAACAGATAAGAGCTGCAGACGGTTCACTAACCTGTTGCTCAATCTTTTATTGATATATTTCATCTGAGATATTAACTCTAAATACGTGTGGCGTTTCTTGATATATTCGTTGCAGGTCGGTAAGAATAAGCAGGGGTTGCCAAGCTTGGTCAACGGCGCTGGGATGAGGTCCCAGTCTCTATGAGTTCGCAGGTTCAAATCCTGCCCTCTGCACCAAATTTACAAGTTGGAACAGTAAAATATTGAATTACTCCCTAAACTTGTTTATTATTTCTCTATAATCCATACCACTTGTTCGCAAAGTGCGGATTTGTGTCTCATAATCAACATGATGTAATCCAAATCTGAGAGAATACCCTTCAGCCCACTCAAAGTTATCCATCAACGACCAATGAAAGTATGATCTAATCTCACTACCTCTTTCAATGGCTTTCGATAAAACCCAGAGATGCCTTTTGAGGTGATTTGGCCGCAAATTGTCGTCCTTGTCTGCCACTCCATTCTCTGTTATTTCAATGGGTAATTGTAGGTGTTGTAAAATTTTGATAGCTCTAGCCATTCCCTCAGCATACATAGGATAGCCAAACTCAGTAATCTGCTGATTTTTTCGAGCAGGCAGATCAACTTCGGTGGTTTGTGGAAGAAAAGGAGTAGTCAGCACATGTGTATAATAATTCAGGCCAATGAAATCTAAACTCCCTTTTGCAGCCTTAACAGAAGATCCAAACATTCTACCTTTTTTTAAACCTGAAATAATGGCTCCATTCCATATGTAATTCAAAGCATAGCAAGTAATCCAGTGTATGAGATTCCATCTTCGGTATGGGTCAAAAATTGTTACGTTTTTTGCTAGTCCAATATGTGAATCTGGTTTTAGAGATTTTAGACAATTATACACTTCTCCATGTCCTATCATAACATTCTTCATCACTCTTATCGCCTTTCTAACAGACCGTTTACCTGGAGGAAACATGCCCATATAATAGCCCATTATTGAGAAAACTTCAGGCTCGTTTATTGTGCACCATTTGCTTACTCTGTCAGCAAAATATGGAAAAATTCTCTCACAATATTTACGAAAATAATCGATGTTTTCTCTCTCATAAAAACCACCGAGTTTCTCAAACCAAACTGGATGAGAGAAGTGATGTAAAGTAATCATAGGCTCGATGCCCTTCTGTAATAACGAGTCTACCATCTCAGAGTAAACTTGTATCGCATCTTCATTCCATTCATTTTTTTCGGGCTGTATTCGACTCCATTCGATAGAAAATCTGTAACTAGTTACTCCCAGTTCAACCAACAAACCATGATCTTCCTCCCATCGATTCCAATGGTCACAAGCCAGACCACTATTTTCTATGTCACGATCATTTTCAAATTTAGACCAATTATTCGTGTTATTTCCTTCTATTTGATGGGATGCCGTTGCAACACCCCATGAAAACTCAGAAGGAAAATTCATATTTTCTAAATCAATTTTAGACCAATCATAATGCGGTTCTGGAAAAGAAAAGTGTAGAATAATGATAATCAAAATGTAGAAGCTGAGAATAGTAACAAGACCTGTAATCAACTCCATAAATCGCTGTTCAAAGCGAGAGTTATCAACATTGGTGTGTGGTAATTAGGATTGGTTTATTGCAAACTTCAAAAGTTCCGGGTTCGATATTATAAGAGTGGAAATTAACGGAATTCCATGCAGCAAGGCTGGAAGAAAGCGGGATTTCTTTTTTCAGCAGCGGCAGTTTTCTATGCAATAGGATTGTTTTTTGAGATATATTACTACTACATCCTTACCGATATTTTTGAAGATTGTTGGGGGGATTCTGGAGGAGGATGTCACATGTTGCAGCAGCAAAAATATCATCTTATTGGGGGAGTATTGGTAGCTGGAACTTTAGCGAAAATTAGTTTCGATAAAGATAAGGGACTAAACTATCCCATTGGCAATATAGGTTTAACAAAATCATATTTTTTCACTAGCTCCGGAGAAATGAAAATTGCCGCAACTAACCTCAACGTATCTGAACCTACATATGATGGTTGGAAGCACTTCGGGGTTGCATATGGGCTGTTCTTTGTGAATATGACAATCTTCTTTGGGTCAATTGATGGGGGAGAATATTTATTCTTATTATCAATGTTTATTCATATCTCTTTGACGATTATCTATGGTTTTGTCTATAATGGTGAATTTTGGAAGGGATTCGGTCGCGTTTTCGCTTTGTGTTTTGTCCTATTCCTTCTAATGTTATTATCAGGATTTGATGAGATAAGTATTGTATTCATATTTATTGCTGCAGGCGTATTTTTAGCAATGATAATACATAGTCATGCTAATGGTAAACACACTAGAGCGATTGGACTTCTATATGCACTTCCAATAGCTTTCATTGGACTAATGGCTGTTTTATTCATCATATTATTTAGTACTTGGTAAAAATAGAATAAATGGAGGAAAAATTATGCAAGAAGGATGGAAGAAAGCAGGCGGAGTATTTATCGCAGCAGCGGTAGTATTTGGGATATCATTATTTTTTAGTTTGCAACATTATTATTTTACAGACTATGGGGGCGATTATAGTATTGCGGAAGAATGTGACGATTGGGATGATTATTATTGTCACAATATTGAGCAGGAGAAATATCCACTTTTGGGTGGCGGCCTTATCGCTGCGGGACTAGCAGTTGTATGTTTCACAAGACGCGATGAGATAAATCAAGGACTTGCACAATTCATGCAGTCAAACGCTGGTGAAGCGAGTCAAGGAGAACAAGGCTCTGAGGCGTTACAACCTGCACCGATAACGATTGAAATTAACAAGGAAGAATAGGTTGTTGAATTAAGAATTTAGTAGATCATCCCTTGCAGTGGAGAAAACAGTTCGTCCTCTGTGTGTGATTTTTGCCTGCCAAACCTCATCTCTCGGATTGAATGCCCTCAGGATTTTCTCTCTACTCCAATGCCTCCTTGCTTCAACTTGGTCGAAATAATTTCCAAACTGTGTCCATCTATTTTCTTGTCTAACGGCAAATAAAACATCTAGCGGCTTGAAGGTGCCAAACTCTTGTGTAATGGATAGCCATTTTGCGTCTTTGTAACGGTCCTCCAAACCCTGATGCAAATCCCCTCTTATCTGATATCCAACTCCTGCATTAGGGTCTAGGCTCTGCACGTGACCGGGGAATAAATTATCCAAATATTGCAAATCCTCATTGCTCATACCTGCTGAAATCAGTAAGGTATCAAAACCACTAGGCCCCAATCCTGTGTGCAAATCAATCGCCCATATTTTTGTAATATTTCCAAGGGTTAGATCAAGCCAATCAATCAAAAGTTTAGGGCCTGGCTCTAGTTCATCCCCTCCATATTGGATCGATCTGGGATGATCATATTGCCCTTCAGCAATGCATTGTTTCAGATTATTAAATCCGTATTTTAGTATAAATTGAAATGCTTTGAATTTGAACCAACGCTCTTTTTTCTTTGGAGGACTTTGCGGATTTATGAAGTAATTAACACTATGATATCCTTCTGGAACACCAGAATATTCCTCATCAGACTTGAGAAAATTACGATTTAAATCAACGTTATTTTCATTGAATCTTCTATACCAAGCCATTCCGTAAGGATTGACCACATGTATGAAAATCACAGCATGATCTTTGAAAGGGGCTTCCTTACACATGTCACTCATTATAGCCAACTGTATGGCACTTCCAGGGTAACCCTCCACACCGTGCACACCGCTGCTTGAAAGAAGGGCCTTGCCTGCGTTTAGCGACCCTACAACGGCGACATCTATACACAAAGGCTCTCCAGCAGGCCCAGTCATTCCTAATTCAAGTCTCTCGTTTGCCACTGTATGGCCTGCATCTCTCAAGTCGTTACAAGATAAAAGAAATCTACCGGCCGCTTCCCCATAAGAGTTTGAGAACCAGTATCTTCCTTCCATAATTATGCCATGAGTCTTTCCACTTCAAAACTATCCTTCAGAGACTTACACTTTTATCAACATAGAAATTTTATCAGTCTTCAGATTAGGCCGAATTAAGAGGGCTAGAATGACTAAGCTGCCGCTGTTAACAATGACAAAATCACGATTACTATCAGAAATTCCTGAACTAAATCGTGAGTCTAATGTGTTACTAGATACATTATCCGGATTATGCTCATTTTATTCTGTAAGCGATTTAGCGAGCTTTTTGTTCTCAAAGAAGTTCTGCGATTTGGTTGAGTATAAAGACCCGTGGATAATGTTCGAAATAGGAGTTTACATAAATCACAATCTTACATTAGATTTGATTCCAGATGACGGGAAATTAATTTTAATCGATTCTCAGGGTAATCGAGGACTTAATTCAGACTCTGTTGAGATAATCTCAGAAGTCAATTTTACTGACGTTATGACCGATTGGCTTGAAAGAGTGATTAATTGCTAAAGCGATTCTTTGAAATGTGCCATAGTGGCCCGATTAAAATGGGAGAGGTGCCATGTCGGACGAAACATTTCGTGATGTCTTGCCTGACCCAGACCCTGAGCAGACACTTGAATGGCAGGAAGCAATTCGCTCAGTAAGCGATGCATTGGGCCCTTCAAGAGCCCTTCGTCTTCTCTTACAGACAATTGGAGCAGCTAATAGCGAAGGCATGAGTATCGATGTTGTGAACACACCATATCTTAACACGATTCCGCCAATGAACCAGCCTGAGTATCCTGGCGATTTACAGATGGAAAAAAGAATTCATGGAATTATCACGTGGAATGCAATGATGATGGTAACCAGAGCCAACAAAGCTAGTGACGGAATAGGAGGACACATCTCTACTTTCGCATCAACTTCACACTTGTGGGAAGTTGGGCAAAATCACTACTATCGAGGTAAAGATTTGGACGGTTGGGGAGATCACGTATACTGGCAAGGCCACGCAAGTCCTGGGATATATTCTAGAGCATGGCTCGAAGGGCGCCTAACTAGAGAAAATATAGATAATTTTAGAATCGAATGCGAGGGTAATGGATTATCATCATATCCACATCCAAGGCTGATGCCAGAGTTCTGGGAGTATCCCAGTGTTTCGATGGGCCTGGGTGGAATGACAGCCATACACACTGCTAGATTCAATCGATACCTAACCAGCAGAGGATTAGCAGACACATCTAACTCGAGAGTATGGTATACAATGGGGGATGGAGAGTCAGACGAACCTGAATCCCTCTCACAACTCACATTAGCAGGCAGGGAAGATTTGGGCAACATCATAATGGTGATGAATTGCAATCTACAAAGATTAGATGGTCCTGTCAGAGGCAACTCAAAAATCGTTCAAGAGCTCGAAGGGAGGTTTAGAGGATCCGGGTGGAATGTAATCAAGATATTATGGGGCTCAATGTGGGATGATATCTTCGCTCGCGACTCGGAAGGCATTCTTGCAAACAGACTAGAGGAGTTGGTCGATGGTGATGAACAAAGGATATTCACAAGCGATGCGAAAACCTTCAGAGAAGAACTCTTCAATACTCCTAAACTAAAGGCAATGGTTTCCCATCTTAGTGATGAGGAACTTGAGAATCTTGCCTCAAATCTCGGTGGTCATGACATGGTCAAAATTAACGCTGCATACGCTGCTGCACAAGCCATGCAAGACAGACCGACAGTAATTCTTGCAAGAACGATAAAAGGATATGGACTAGGCCCAGCATTTGCCGGAAAGAATTCAACTCATGGCAAAAAGAAAGCAGATTTTGATAGCATAAAATGGATGAGAGACGACCTCGGTTTGGATTTCACAGATGACGAGTTGAAAGATTATCCATTCATTGAACCAGAAGCGGTTCCCGAAGCCGTGAAATACGTCAAACAGAAGCGGAAAGAAATGGGCGGCTTTTGCCCCGAAAGGAGGTCGCCAGAAAGTAATCTGAAACCACCGGGGCCAGAGGGCTATTCCACTTTTGATGAAGGCACTAAAGGAGACATGCAAGTATCGACAACAATGGCATTTGTGCGTCTATTAAGTGGTCTAATGAAGGACAAAGAAATAGGAAAACGAATAGTTCCAATAGTGCCTGACGAGGCTAGAACTTTCGGTATGGACCCATTATTTGCTCAATATGGAATATATCATCCAGATGGCCAACTTTACACACCAGTGGACCATAAAATGCTGATGAAATACAAGGAGAGCGAGAAAGGCCAGTTGTTTGAGGAAGGAATTTCCGAAGCAGGAGCGATGTCTACATTCATTGCTAGTGCAACATCATATTCAACACAAGGTTGTCCAACAATTCCATTTTACATATTTTACAGCATGTTTGGTTTTCAAAGAGTTGCCGATCTTATATGGTCTGCAGCAGATCAAAGGGCACGTGGATTCTTAATTGGCGCAACGAGTGGGAGAACCACCCTAAATGGAGAAGGACTTCAGCATCAAGATGGCCATAGTTTACTTATGGCGCACACAAATCCTGCCGTGAGGGCTTATGATCCTGCATTTGCATTTGAATTAGCTACAATCATTCGTAATGGTATAGATGAAATGTTTGTCGAAGATAAAGACGTGATGTATTATCTTGCAGTTTACAATGAGAACCATCCCATGCCTCCAAAGCCAAAAGGCGTTGATGAAGGCATAATCAAGGGTATTTACAAACTGAGAAGTGCTCCTAAAGGAGAAGGACCAATCGTTAGGTTAATTGGATCTGGGCCCATTATGTTACAATTACTTGCGGCAGTAGAAGTTCTAGAAAATTACGGGGTTCGTTCGGAAATATATTCGGCTACATCATATGGAGAATTACGTAGAGAAGGATTAGAGTTTGAGAGAATTAACCGACTCAACCCTGAACAGGAAAGGAAGCAATCCTACGTTGAAAAAATGCTTGGAGATGGGAAATATCCAACAATTGCAGTTAGTGATAATCAAATTGCAGTACCGGACATGATTCGACAGTGGGTTGGAGGGGATTACACGATTCTAGGCACCGATGGATTCGGTCGTTCAGATACCAGACAAAATCTTCGAAGATTCTTTGAGATTGATGCTCAACATATTACACTTGCAGCCCTTTCATCATTAGTAAGGAATCATGAAATTGATTCAAAAATATATGAAAAGGCAGTCAAAGATCTTGGTATTTCTAGAGACAGAGATGATGTTACGGCATTGTAATGTCAGAACCTAATCCAACCGATTTTGAGGACCTAAAAACGTCTCTCACTCAAACAGATGTGAAAATGAGAATACCAGCAATACAGAATACTAGGAACATAATGATGGCAATCACTCTTAAAGGTAAGATAAAACTCTGTGGCGCATCATCCTCATTGTCCATGGGGTTTGTCTTCGCACGTAATTCTAATACCTTTGTTAATTTCAACATCTATATTGGTTTATTTTGCAATATCTGGCATTTTTCCACGTAATCTAAGCCAGGTTTCAGAGCCAAATGTTAGCGCGTAGAGTGATGCTAACCACAAAGTTGGTCTAGCCCAAATACCACTTAGGTCATCGTATAATAGAATACAAAACCAAGTCAGTGTTAGCAAATCCAAAATCCATCTTAAGCCCGATAATATTTGTTTAGAATTTGATTGCATTTCTGTAACTTGAGTGTCAGTTAATACAGCAGTCAAGCCTTTCAGTTTCGACAGAGCATTTCCGCCATTCCATTTTATTCTGCCTAGTTTAAATCGGTTCCAGAAATCAATAATTAGGAATAATGTGACCCACACTACAACAACTTCGAGAAGAGGTTCTGCACCAAATAAATCCAACCCGTTGAACGACCAATACAATAGTCCCCATAGCCAACCAACTATGAATAATTGTGATGCCCTTGCAAATTTACTCAATTTCCTGAGTAATTCAGCATCATGACCAAGCAGCATCTCTAGAGAGATTACCAAACCAACACTCAATGTTAGTACAAAGCTACCTGCAAGCCACCACCAGTCTATGGACGAATCTCTCCATTCTAGAAGAAGAGCAACCAGTGTCCACGCTAAAACCAAAGATGTAGTTGCATTAACCGTTGCTTGCATAACATATAGAGGATCTCGTCCGTCCTTCAGAACAGACAATCCGCCCATTAGTCTAACCTCAAAAGCAGAATCATCTACTACTCCTTGAGCCGCGGCAGTCATGCCTCCAACAGATCGTAATCTTGCAGATTCAACAATACCTTCAGAATCGTATTCTTGACCGCTCCACTTTGAACCTCTAGCAGCAGCAGCAGCAGCGCCCTTACCCCTAGACCTTCCCTTTCCAGAACTTCTTGCTTTTGCCCACGCCCTGATTTCTGGACTAGTGGCCTCTTCGACCTGATCTTCGTTAAGTGGAGAGCCATGGTCTGTGTATAGCCATCTGCACTGTATTGGAACTGGTGCAGGATCCACATCCGGAGCAACCATTTGGAATTGGCCGGGCCCTAAAGTAGGTAATTGTCGAACCAGATCTTGGTCTCCCCCACTTTCTTTCAGAAGATGCCTCACCTTTTCTACATCTTGTGGTTGAGTAAACCTCCCGATGAATGTTGTATTTGCTTGAGCCAAGATTTTGTAATCTACATCAGAGACATTCTGTGTTGCTAGAACACAAGCTACACCATACTTTCTTGCTTGTTTGAATATTAATTTAATCAAATCCTTTGCAGGAGGGTTCCTAGGGTGTGGCGGTAGGTATGGCGCTACTTCATCCATGAAGAACAGCAATTTCAATTCACCTTCTGCTGGTTGTTGTGTTAACATCCAATCATACAGTTCTCTAGCCAACTCTTGGACGAAGTATTGTTTCTGAGCTTCGTCTTGAATTGTATTTAGATAAACGATATTCAGGGGGACTTTTCCGGGCATCGCTGGTTCGCAAAATGAATCTATATCAATTGGAACGCCGTTTGCAAACAGGAGCTGGTTTACACCGCTACTGAAAGCAGACAGTCTTCTTGCCAAGTCGTTACGTGTTGATTTTGGCAGCATTTCGTCGTAGTCTCTAAGACCGTGTTCGAACATAATCTCATCCCAGGACGGGACATCTGGTTTTTCTTCGCCTTCAACGTCGATGAAAGCCTCAGGATACAATGCTCTGGTGAAATTTTCTTGAGGCTCTCTAACGACTTTAGATAGTCCCCTAAAATCACTTACATCGAGACCTAACCGTGTTCCGTTGACTAGAATTTCATACAGGAATGGCTTCACGACCTTACCCTGAGTCTTCTCAACATCGAATCCCGCAAGGTTGCTAAAACCGGCGGCGACCATGTCCCAAGCGGTAATGGCTTCTTCTGGGTCAAGATCGGCTGGTGGTGAGCGAAACGGATCGATACATAATGGAAGGCCTTTTGATCTTAGAGGTGTCCAAATTCTTACCTCCATTTTTGACATCAATTTCTTCATTCTGTCAACTTCCCCTCCTTGTTCAATGAGGGATTTCTCATCAATGGCTAAAGCTAGTCTTGCTAAGTCACCTTGAGGATCTAGTATAAGTGCGGGGATTCCTGCAAGTGCAGCTTCTTCAATCACAGTCTTCGCCATTACTGTTTTCCCAGAACCAGTTGAGCCAAGCATCGCTGCATGTCTAGCTAGAACCATCTTGTCGATTTGGATTATTTCGCCATTATCACGTCGTTCACCGAGTAGCATGCCTTTTGCTTTGATTTTCTTTTTTGTTTTGTTAGCAGGGGGTTCGAGAATGTCTCTTACAAGGCCTCCCAAATCATGAGATTCCTCTTCGGACATAAAACACCCAATAATGTCCGCCCTCTTGAGGATGTCTCCATCGACAGGCCGGACGAGACACACTCAAGGAGGGGAACGGTTTCGCCGTCACATGCCTCGTATTCCATTAGCGGTCCCGTTCTGGGACAAGGAGTGCGAGGCTGCTGCAATTAGGGCACTATCTAGTGGCAGATGGGTAAAAGGACCCGAAGCAAAAAAATTTGGAGAAGAATTTGCAAATTGGTGTGGAGCAGTTGCTGCAGTCCCCTGTCATAGCGGCTCAGCAGCTCTCTGGGCAGCAATGCGCTTATTGAATATAGGTCCGGGGGACGAAGTAATAGTTCCCGGTATGACTTTCATAGCAACTGCAACCGCAGTTAGTTTAGTCGGAGCAACGCCAGTTTTTGCGGACATCGAATCGGACTACTGGTGTATCTGTCCAGATGACGCCGAATCAAAAATAACCGAGAAAACAAAAGCAATAATTGGCGTCCACATTTTTGGCCAAGCATTTTCTAGTAAATTAAGAGATATTTGCGACAACCATGGCTTGTGGTTGATAGAAGACGCAGCCCAAGCTCACGGGACGACACTAAATGGTGTAAGAGCAGGGGCGATTGGAGATGTGGCATGCTTCTCTTTTTTCCCGTCAAAGAATATGGCTGTTGGGGGAGAGGGTGGAATGATAACCACCACAATTCCAGACCTTGCAGAGAGAATGGAAATGATAGTCAACCATGGGCGCAATGATACACTAGAATCTGTTGAGCTAGGCACAAATATGCGCATTGGAGAGGTATCTGCTGCAATCGGAAGGGTTCAGTTATCTCACATAGACAAGTGGGTTTCACAGAGGCGTAACAATGCTTCACATATGGCATACACCCCTACAATAAGAGACAATAGTGAACATGCCTGGCATCAATTTTGTGTCCTCTCAGATAACCCAAGTTTGCTAATCAATCAACTCGATGATGCTGGAATAGATGCTAGGGTCCATTATCCTCTACCCTGTAACAAACACAGAGTTTATTCTGATCACCCTCAATACAAAATCGACTTGCCTAACTGTGAGGAAATTGCACCCAAACTAGTATCAATACCCGTACATCCATCACTAACATCTGAAGATATTATGCGGATTAATTCGGCTTTGAATCTTCAATCATGATCGACAGAGAAGCATTTGACCATCCTCTTAGATGTGTGACTTCAAGCCCGACCCAACCAGGAATTTCGATGGTTTGGTTTTCATCTTCAAGTTCCACTTCAGCAATAATAATTCCAGATAGTGGGCTCTCAAATTCATCAATTTCCCACAGCATACCATCATTACCATTCCAGTAATATCTAACCTTAGAAATTGAAGGTAGCTTATCGATTGCTAGATTATTGTAAATTTCAAGCGGGAGGTCCCACTCAAATTCTTCTGCCTTCGAACCAATTTTGTTACCCTTGGCAGTTAGTATGGCTTCTTCTCCTATTAGGCGGATTCTCCAAGATGCTATGTTGCTTATCTCTGAGTCCAGCGAAGCAAGATTTTGTCCTTCCCAAACAATGTTGTTGTCAATTATTTTGACATCTCGCAAATATACTTGAAAAATATGCGATTTCCTATCGCTCCTCCAAGGTTTAGAGTCGCGACCATCAACAAGAAATCTTCTTTCAATTTCTATGCCCATCAATCCTCATCCTCAATTTTCTGGGATCTCGCCTTGGACATAATTTCCTCATCAAGGAACCAAAAAGTAGGGGTCTCTGATATGTGCTTATCCCAATGCTGGACAGTTCTAGCCCAGATTTCAGAATCTGCATTTTCTTTGCAGTAATTCAAAACCCAATCCATTTGCTCCTGTATTTTAGCGTCATTAGGAGAATTCCTTTTGAGGTTTTCAGCGGTCATTGCCATGTTCATCATGAACATAGGAGATAAAGCGTATGTCCAGAACGGATTTCTTTCAAAGTCTACACTCCTTTGTGCAGTCCATAATGAAAAAACCTTATCGTACAGATAGCCTATACATAGGACGATTAGTACAAGACCCGTAAAAATACCAAGTAGGCCAAGATAGGTTGCAGGAATTCCGAGTATTGAATTATTAAAACAAAGACTTTCCTCGCAGGAATCAGAAAACCTCCAACTGACATATGGCCACAATAGCAACGTCAGTGATGAACCAAGCAATCCCATTGAGATAATTGATTGAGATTGCTGCATACGCCAATATTGGCGCATAACCCACTTCTTTACAGGGCTAATGCTAGAACTCGTCATTGCCCTATCCTCATAACTTATCATTGATATTTCCATGGGTGTAAAGACCTTGTTTCCATCACAATACTAGGTTTAAATTCAGTGGGCAAACAATCTAATCAAGTCCCTTGATGGGAAAATAGCAATAATGAAATTTGAGTGCTTTTACAGGCAGATATGGCCAAAGTCGCAATAATGGGCTGCGGTCGCTGGGGCTCGAATCATCTCAAAACCCTAGCAAAGTTACGAGAGGAAGGACTTGTTGAGAATATAACCGTGATTGACCCATCTCTCGAAGCTCGACAAAAAGCAACATTAGCAGATATCACAAAAGCAGACTTAGAGGGCTTGGACGCCGACTTAGTCATAATTGCAACCCCTCCAAAACATCACTCACAACAAGCGAAGGATCTAATTTCAAAAGGATTTCATGTGCTTGTTGAAAAGCCGCTTGGATGTAGTGAAATCGAAGCAGCTGAAGTTGTGTCATACTCTCAAGAATACGGTAAAATTGTTTCAGTTGGGTTGTTGCTACGATTTCATCCAATAGCCCCTCTCGCTAAACATTACATTGATTCAGGCCTTCTTGGAAGGGTCGAATCAATACGATTTGTGAGGAGAACCAAAAGACCCCAACCAGCAAATGGAAACGTGATAGAATCTCTTGGTGTTCATGGTATTGATTTAGCGTGTTACCTAATGTCGGAAACAGAACCAACATGCATCAATGTCCAAGGTGATAGAATGGAGGCTGAAATCGCTGTTGAGTTCCCCCACGGGATTGAAGCCCTCATCGACGTTTGTTGGGGGGCTTCTAAAGAGCGAAGATTTGTTGAAGTTAACGGATCTATTTCTTCTTTGAAGTTCTACCTAGATGTCCATAACGAAGTTGTGCTGGTAAAGAATGGCAAGGAAGAAAAAAAATTAATTGAAAATAACATGTCTCCGCTAGAGTGTGAATTACGACATGTAATTTCCTGTGTCAAGGCACATCAAGAAGGAGCCAATTGGTCTGTGATTCCTGACCAAGGTGCCGCATTGAGAGGAGTTAGGCTAACAGAAATAGCGATGCAGAAACTACCTATGTCATGGCCACATTGAAGAATAATACTACTTTGGGAGTTTCATGGCCGCCAGCGCATCTCCGGAAGATTCCGAACCACTTTTCGTTTTGGAACCCCTTCCTGAGTTGTCAAGTGTAATCGACTCGTTTGCAGGTGCAAATCCATTCCTTTTGGTAGCAGGTTTTGGCGGAATACTGTATTCTCTGACTAAATTTTCAGATCCAATGACAAAACTTTGGACCTCATCACTGACGTTAATGATAATCAGTTACATCGCTACCGATTCAATGTTTTACTCCATGATATTCACGAGTATACATGTCTTAGTATTCTTCCTAGTGTGGGCTGCAATAATTTGGGATCAGTTGAAAGTTACACTTGGTATGAACCGTGCTAGAGTTCTCTCTATCGTGTCGTTTGTAGTATTTACATGGATTCTGACCGTTCTAGGAACTGCAATCGGTATGCCGACAAGTTCAGGAGTTGTTGTCTGTACATGTGTAACTGCCTACATTTGGTGGACATATTATTCCTTGGAACCTGCAAGAGTTTGATAGACAAGTGTCAAAGAGTATGCCTTTCCACCAATTGACATGGCAACTTTCTCTAGTCATCCGGACCTTCCAGAAATTTTAGAAAATTTGCTTGATGAAGATGTTCACACATTATTCCTGAAAGCCGATTGCCCGCCTAGAACAAAGGCAGGTGGAATTGGCGACCTTAGATTATCAGAGGTAGAAGGGGCTGACGATGGTGGCTGGGATACTATAAGGTTGGAATCTCTACAGGAAGAAATTCTGAACTTAGTAAATGAAAACAGAGACAGGTCTGATTGCTTTTTAGAAATTGATAGAAAGGGATGCCAGGTAATTCAACTTGGCGACTTGAGAATATCTTGTGCTTGGCCACCTTTTGCAGACGCTAGAGAAATAACAATAGTAAGGCCAGTTGCAAAATTATCACTAGGCGAATATGATTTAGATCCTAAACTAATATCTAGATTATCTGATCACCACAGAGGCGTATTCATCTGTGGCCGTCCTGGGTCTGGAAAGACTACACTAGCGCAAGCAATTGCTGAATACTTGGATGAAGATGTAGGGGCGATGGTCAAAACAATGGAAGCGCCAAGAGATTTACAGCTAGCAAATAGGATAACACAATATGCGCCTTTAGAAGGAGATTTGGAGAAAACAGCGGAAATTATCTTCTTGGTTAGGCCGGACTTTGTAATATTTGACGAAGTAAGAAGGGCTCGTGATTTTGAAATATTTGCTGATGTAAGACTTGCAGGAGTTGGTCTATTAGGAGTTACACATGCGAATTCTGCCCTCGAGGCTATTCAGAGATTGATAGGCAAGGTCGAATTGGGATTAGTCAGTCAAGTGCTGGATACAATTTTACATGTAGAATCTGGTAAAATACAACAGGTTCTGGAATTGAAAATGACGGTTAAGCCACCTAGCGGCATGCAAGAAGAACTGGCAAGGCCGGTAATCGAGGTAGTAGAGTTTCCAAGCGGAAAGGTAACGCATGAAATGTTTGCCTTTGGTTCAGAAATTGCAGTGGTCCCGGTAAGCGGTGTTAACACCGCAAGCGGACTTACTCCAATCGCAGCTTTAGCCCGAGATCAGCTTGTAAAGAAAATTAGGGATTGGGTTGGTGTTCAATGTGCAGTGAAGATAACAGGAACCAACTCAGCAGAAATATACGCGCCAAAAGGAATGGTTGCAACATTAATTGGAAAAGGCGGGGAAAATATACGAGACCTTCAGGAAGAACTTGGAGGTATGAAACTTTCAGTATCTTCTTTTTCAGAAATGCCCAATGACGTGAAGTTTACTCCCGAGGAGCGCTATGAGACGCTTGAGCGCAGAGCAAAAGAATCCCAAGCTTGGGAGTATTCAAAAAAAGGACGAAAATCAAGAAAACGGCGTAGATAGTTGAGAATATTTTAATCAACATCTCGGTTGCCTTCGACCGTATTTTGTTCTATTGTGGTTCAGCAAAAAAGATGCTCCTTATCCATCTTTACCATTGAATTCTGAGGAGATTCTTGTCCGTATTTTGAAAGATGATTTGATGAACATCTAACAACGCGGGTGCATGTATGGCGCAGGCTCCAGATGGTAGTGGGACCGCTCCGGTCAAAATCACCAATTCAGCCACATCTGTAACCAGCGGCCTTGGAGTGACTCATAAGTTGGTCAGTGCAGCGATAGCATTCGGTAACGTATTGAGAGGCACATTTGGCCCTAATGGCTTAGACAAAATGCTTTACAAAACTAATGGGGAAGCAGCTGTTACCAATGACGGTGCGAAAATCGTAGCAGAACTATTAGTGAAACATCCTGCCGCAAAGGCATTTGTAAGTCTAGCAGAAAGTCAGGAAAATGCATGTGGAGATGGTGTCACGGGTTGCATAATTCTTGCAAGCGAATTAATGAGTGAGGCAGGTAGATTGCTAGACAGAGGATTACACCCACTAATACTTGTTAAAGGATACCAAATGGCCCTCTCAGAGGTTATGAAAGTGATAGACTCTAGGTCAAAAGCAGTATCCAATAAGCTAGTTCAAGTTTCAAGAACAGCACTTGTAGGGCGTTCTACCGAAGGGGCTATGGAACACTTAGCAGGTATTATCTCAGATGCTGTTAATCTTATACCAGATAGCGATTTTGAAAGAGTTCGAATGGTAAAATCTGGGGAGGGAACACCAGAGTCTTCTAAATTAATTAAGGGAATTATAATCCAAAAGGGGCTAGCTTTGGAGCGTATGCCAAGGAAACTTTCGGCATCGAAAGTCTTGGTTTTGTCCTGCCCAATCGAATTGGAAAACACCAAGGTTTCATCAGAGATTGAAATATCAACTCCAGAACAATATGAGGCATTCATTGATGCAGAGGAAAAGCAAATCCAATCGCTTATTGATAAAGTCAAACAATCTGGGGCCCAAGTAGTTTTCAGCGCAGAAGCAATAGATCAACGAGCGCTTCATTCATTTGCAGACTCTGGTATATTTGCACTCGGAGGTATTGAAAGGCCGATAGCTGAAGACGTGGCTATGGCTTGTAGTGCTAAACTCTGCGATCATCTAGATGATAGCTCGAACTCTCTAGGACAAATATCCAGTTTAACTCACAAAAGATTAGAAAATACAGATGGCGTTGATGAAAGGATTATTCTCGAGGTTGGTGAAGAAGCCGGAATTGTAACAATATTGGTTGGAGGAACAGATGGCCTTGCAGCGGAAGAAATCATTAGGGGTCTTTATGATTCTCTGCGGTCCACATGTCTTGCCAAGGAAGATGATTCAATTTTACTTGGTGGAGGAAGTTTGCACATGGCCTCATCGCTGAAGGTAAGGGAAATTGCCGAAGAATGCTCAGGCCGAGAGAGGCTGTCTATGGAAGCATTTGCAAGGGCTCTTGAAGCTATACCTTCAGCATTAGCAACGAATACGGGTGAAGATAAAATCGACGCTCTTCTTGAATTGAGAGCACTACATAGAGGTGGGCAATTTGATGCCGGAATTACAAGTATGGGAAAACCCGGACAAATAGATGACGTTTGGCTACCATCATATACCATAGAACATGCAATTTCGGCAGCCTGCGAGTCAGCTTGTTCTCTGTTGCGAGTCGATCAGGTTATATCTGCTAGAGGAGATTGAGTCGGCACCTTCATCAAATGAACACATCTCGAATCTTTAACGGGTACGACCATGAAACAGACACCCCGTCCTCGCGCCTTGCTTTCTGTTTATGATAAAACAGGGATTATCGAATTTGCAACGGGCCTAGATAAGTTAGGCTTCGAGTTGGTTTCAACGGGAGGGACTGCCAAAAAATTACGAGAAGCTGGGCTTAACGTAATTGGAGTATCAGAGGTCACAGGCCATCCAGAAATTTTCGACGGTAGAGTGAAATCACTACACCCCGCAATCCACGGCCCACTGCTTTGTAGATTAGAGAATGACATGGATGCAAAAGGTCTTGAAGAATTAGGATATCCAATGATAGAGATTGTGGCTTGTAACCTTTATCCATTTTCTGAGGCAGCGATGAAGGAGCCTGCATTAGCTGATTTAGAATTGTTAGAAATGATAGACATTGGTGGGCCTACGATGGTAAGAGCATCAGCAAAAAATCATCCAAATGTTATCATTGCATGTGACCCAGCGGATTATGACCAAATAATTAACGAACTTTCATCAGGCTCATTGAGCATCCAAAGAAGGAGAGATTTAGCACTAAAAGCATATGAGCATACAGCAGCATACGATTCTGCAATTTCAATAGAATTAGCATCTAGGTGGGTAGGTAAACCAGAACAAAGCGATGACCCCCTCGAACAAGCAAAGCGCCTTCCGGAAACTATGACAGCGGTAGCACACAAAATGCAAACTCTCCGCTATGGTGAAAACTCGCATCAGGCGGCTGCAATTTACGTCGACCCGGGAGCCCCAGCAGGTGAAACACTAGTCACTGCTAAAGTTGAGGGCGAGAAAGCGATGAGCTACAACAATTATTCTGATGCAGATGCAACCCTCAGATTATGTCGAGCCCTATCAACAGATGAATGGCCTGAAACCCCTCATGCTTGTGTTATTGTAAAACATAACAATCCTTGTGGTGTCGCACTGGGTAAAACTCAGTTGGAAGCATACGAGGCAGCACTTGCAAGCGATCCTGAAAGTGCGTTCGGATCAATTATTTGTGTTAATGAACCGGTAACTCTCGAATTTGCAAATGCTCTAGCACCATTATTCCTAGAGGTTTTGATGGCTCCAGGCTATCAGGATGGCACAAAAGAAATTCTTATGCAAAAGAAAAACCGTCGTATTCTGACAATAACTTCCCCCAATGATAGGCTTGCTCCACTTCCAAGAAAAACCGTGAGAAAACCTATCGAAGGAGGATGGCTTCTACAAACAGAGGAAGCACCGGTTATCGACTGGGAGAAAGCAAAAGTAGTCACAGAAATTAAACCAACAGACAACCAAATAGCATCGATGAAGTTCGCAGTAAGGGTCTGTGAGCAAGTAAAATCAAACGCAATTGTAATGGTTCAAGGGTTGGCAACTGTCGGCATTGGCCCGGGCCAAACAAGCAGAGTTGAAGCTGTGAGAATTGCTACCAGAAGGGCAGGAGACAGAGGAGAGGGATGTGTCTTGGCGAGCGACGCATTTTTCCCGTTTAAGGACGGAATTGAGCAGGCGGCTATGGCAGGCGCTGCAGCAATTGTTCAACCAGGTGGTTCCATCAGAGATCAAGAAGTAATAGACGAAGCAAATTCTAGAGGCATTTCTATGCTATTTACTGGTCATAGACTATTCAGACACTGAAATTACTTTATCGAATATATTCCGGTGAAAACATGGCAGAGAATTGGCAACTACCTCGAATTGGGTCGGTTGAAAATCCCTTGCGAATTTGTATAATGATATCAGGTTCAGGCTCAGGCATGGATGCCCTAATCAAGTATCAAAATGAGGGAGAAAGATTGCACAAGACAGTTCTCGTATTGAGTGATAGAAGTAATGCTGAGGGTCTTGAGAAAGCACGCAAACAGGGCGTTAATGCGATTTCCGTTGCTTTACCTGAAATTGAAGATAAGTATCAAAAAAGACTTGAGCACGAGAAAATGATAAACAATTTAATCCATGAAAATCAAGTTGAATTGATTGTTTTATCAGGTTATATGAGAATACTCACCCCCAGCTTCGTTAAACCTTGGGCTGGTCGTATACTGAATATTCATCCCTCCCTTCTTCCGGACTTTCCTGGAGCACATGCACACAAGGACGTTATTGATGCCGGAGTTACGAAGACAGGATGCACGGTTCACTTCGTTGACAGCGGTATGGACACTGGGCCGATAATATCTCAAGCAGAGGTGGAAGTTTACCCACACGACACTGTTGATACTCTTTCACAGAGAGTGAAAGTGGAAGAACACAGAATATATCCTCTGGTTATTGATGCTATTTCTTCAGGAAATGTTCAATCTCCTTGAACTCTTCCTGAGTGTTTACATTCCTTGCTCTGATTCCACCAGGACAGGAAGGTATATTTCGAAAGACTTCGGTAATTTTTTTTGAATTGATTAAAGATTCACTAGAATCAAATTTGGCTAACAGAGGCTGTCTTATTCCTCGATCATCAACAGGAACACCATCAATTGATTCAAACAACTCACAATCTGCTAGGTATGCATCACAAGGTGCTAGTTGTATAACGCCTTGAATTTGTGCGATTACTTCAAGCAAAGATTCTGCCAGCGTCTCTTTTGAATCAACGAGACAATCCTCATCAAACAGTTTAGCGCGCTCTATTGTCCCACACATTACTTTGACAGACTCACATCCAGCGTTTCTCATCTCATTAGCAAGTCTGCTGACATTTGAATTAATCATCGACTTATCAAAACCCATTCTTGTGGATATACCTCCCGCAAGAATGATTCCAGTCTGCAACAAACACACCTCAATGCATTGAATCAAGACGATTGAGAGATAATTCAACCTCTCCTAGAAGCTCATGAACACGTGACAACAAAGCTCGCCTTTCTTTGGATGACCTAGCTTGAGGAAGCCATTGTAGCAACCTCCTTATGTCCTTTGCATCTCTATCAACAGTCCAATTCAGAACTTCTTCCAAAACTGGATCATCAGCAGGGAGAAACCTGTCTGCCATAGTTAGTCCAAGATTTGGTTAATCAAAAACTCACTCATTCAGAGCCCTAGATCTAATGCGTTCAAACAACTCTCCACCCTTGGGCGCATTTCTCACAAGTTCAACGTAGTCTTCACACATATCGAGAGATGCAACTAACATAGCGTATTGCATTTGTATCCTTTTTCCCGAATATCTGTTTAGAAATTCTGCCGATGGGACTTGCCTGCCACTCCTTTTGATCTCTTCACCAAATTCCAATACTAAGTCAATCGGTAAACTCCTATCGATCAAGTCAAGCATTTTTTTCCAGGCATCACCTTCAGTGTTTGCTATTAGAAGCCCGATTAATTTCACGTCTTCTCTTCCACATCTTTTCCAAAGACGTTGGATTAAATCCTCGACTCTGTTAGCGTAATTTGTTAGAACCCACGAGGCAATTCTGCGCATAGTTGGATCATCAGTACCAATGTGGAATGCAAGGCCACTCTGCTCAAGCATTTTATCTGTAATAGACCGATTTACCAATCCTTGGGCTCCACAATCGTAGGCCCTTCTTAGAAACTTCACAGCCTTCTTACCCTTAGGCAAACCTTCGTCAAATAATTCGTCAAGGCCATCGACCATGCTCTCGCCTCAGACACTCTTAGTTCGAACACTGTCAAACAGATTGCCAACGAATTCTACGCTATCTTTCAGAGTTCCTAGCATTTTGTTAACAACATTTTCATCTTGGATTTTTTGCTGAATTGAATCTCTAAGATTCTTTTCAATCGCAGCGTGGTATTCATCATCGATATTGAACTGATTTCTCAAGTGAGCCAAAACTGCGAACTCATCTTTTGATAGAGAGGCATTAACAATTGCAACTTCAAAGACAGTCTCGTAAACAAGACGCTGCTCATTGGGCGTAACATCTCTTCCTTCATCGGTTTCCCTGTTTTCTTTTATTGCAGCATAAATGTCCGCTGGTTCGTCTGCTGACAGACCAAGCGAGTTAGCCAATTTAATCACGAGGCGCTTTTCTTCGCGGGTGAGGACACCATCACGAAGCATAACTTCGATGGTGGACCTAAACACCCTCAACGCACCCACGTTCTCGCCGCTCACAAATTACGCACAACATACCCCTTCTTGAATATCATTGGTAGTTTGGAAAAACCCTTAATTCCAAATTAAGCATAAGTAGGGTTCAAAAAGTATGGGCATTCCGCATGTATTGTTCAAATCCAATTCACGACTCTGTAAACCAGTTCTTTCAGCTTGTTTTTTGAGTCACTCTGGAAAGTGCTGAAAGCACATCAAGGAGCAAACAGTCTTGGGTTTAAACAGGAGAGATTTCAATGGGAAAAAAACACAATGCAGGAGGTAAAGGTGGCCACGGCAAGTCCAATAAGGTCATGAAATACCTAATTAAAGCAGATTTAAAAGTAAATGGAAATGTTCAGAGAAAAGACATAATTGGCGCAATTATGGGTCAAACCGAAGGACTACTGGGCGAAGATTTGGAACTTCGTAAGCTCCAGAGAACCGCTAGAATCGGCCACGTTGATGTAGAAGTCAAGAGTAGTGCAGGTAAGGTAAATGGCGAAATCCTTATTCCAAGTAGTATGGATAATGTTGAAACTGCCATTATCGCATCTAGCCTGGAAACGATCGATAGGATTGGACCATGTGCTGCGAAAATTGTAGTGACTGAAATACAAGACGTAAGATCTACTAAAGTCAATGCCGTTATAGACAGAGCGAAAGACCTACTTCTTGAAATGGTAAACTCAGGAGATGCTGCTACAAAGACAGTGATAGAAGAAGTAAGAAGTGTGTTGACCGTAGGAAAAGCAAAGAATTTCCACGGATTGACATGTGGTCCAAATGTTGAATCAAGCGATTCATTAATCTTGGTAGAAGGAAGAAATGATGTTCGCAATTTGTTGAACTTTGGAATTAAAAATGCCATATCTTGTGATGGCGCAGGGACGATTAAACAGGAGTTAATTGATTTGGCAGCAGCTAAGGATACAGTAACCCTGGCAATTGATGGAGATAGAGGTGGAGAAATGCTATTCCGGCAATTAAATGAGATTATGAAAATTGATTTTGTCGCACAAGCCCCTGTTGGGCAAGAATGGGAATTATTGCCACAAAAAACAGTTACTAAGTGTTTGCAACAAAAAGTCGAAGTCGAGAAGTTCGCTGCTAAGTTGCCAGAGGATGAGCCATCGGAAGATCCCGATGCTTGGTTAGATGAAACCGAGACCGAAGCGCCAGCAGAGGTGCACGAATATTTCGACCATATTGCAGATTTGAAGAAGAATAATGCGGTGTTTGTGAACGTTGACGGAACTGTTTCAGACGCAGTTGGACCATCCAAACTTGCTGCTGCCGCAGATGATGCAGACGGGGCCGTTGCTATCGTTATCAACGGAGCAGTCAGTGATAGGATTCTAGATATTGCTTCTGAGGCTGCAATTGAAACTGTTGTAGGAACTAAAGAAGGCAAGGGATTCTCGAAAAGGGATGATGTAAAAGCGTGGTTAAGTGAAAAGCACGCTTAATGTTGAAATGATGTGAAGGTTCATCAATTGAATACCATCAACCCCTTGCATGGGCGAGGATGAACCTTCTGAGAACCCAACACCCTTACCAGTCACGATGGAACGAAATGCGAGTGCCCAAATAGGCCTTGCTTTTACGGTCTTAGCACTAATATTAGCATCTAATTCTATCATCAATGATGATTGGTTGAACGTAAGGGCAGACACTGACTCATGGGGAGACATCACTCTGACCCAAGACCTAAAGATAGGTCTTACAGACATGACATCCGAAACTTGCGTTGACGGAAATGATTGCGAATCCGAGTCCGAAGATTTCAAATTTAAATTTGAAAATTGTGGAGATGATTGTACATTTTTTGAAGAATTTCAAAATACTGGTTTTGTTACAATAATTTTGGTTTTAATTGGCTGTATAATACTTTTAGTAGCCACCGTTTTCCAAGTTAGATTATTTGCTGGTATGCCCTCAAAGACTCCCAATTTATTATCACTATCTGGTAGTATCTGGTTGGGATTAACTCTGTTGATTTGGCACCTCATGTTACCAGAGGCTGGAACTGAAATGAGTTGGGGCCAGGGGCCATGGATACTTACACTCGCATCTTGTTTTGGAATAATTGCTGGGTTTAGTAATAATCTGTATTCTGTTATAGAAGGTCCACCTCGAATGCGTGCTAAGGGAGTAAGGTCTGGAACAGAGATGAAAGAATTCCCACTGAAAGAATCCTCTTGCGGAAATCATACATTGTCAATTCTGGTAGATTCAGGCCTCGTTAGAGTAGCGAGAATTAGCCGAATCGGAGCATCCCCTCAGGTCAAAGATGTCCTTGCAACCCGAAGAGATTCATACACAGGGTTTTCACATCAGAGATTAGATTGGCTTGATGATTTCAAAGGTTTGTGGTGGATATTAAGCGGAGCATCATTAATATCGGCATTTATGATTTCTGGGCTATTTTTCGTTATTTTTGGAATTACAACGACCTTACTCGTATTGCAGTTAATGGATCCTGAAAGATTTGTAATATCGACAAATTCAGGCAACCACTCGTTTTTCATAAATCGATGGAGATCTAATAGAGAGTTGACAGATTTAGCAATGGACCTTGTTGATGATGCAATGATAGGCGTACTCAGAGGAGGAGATTTGGATACAGAAACATTGGATAAAAGAGCAAATCTAATCGCAACTAGATTCGCTTTGAACCAAAAAGCGATACAAGACAAAATGCACAACGAATCTCAAGAAANACAAGCACAGAAATTAGTCGCACCTCCTCCTCAGCAANTAGTAGCAAACGTCCCAGAGCCGCCTTCCATTNATCCCTCAACTGAAAACAATATTGAGGACAAACAAGCAAAGGCTGCGGAACCAGAAGACTCAACAACAGATGAGAAAGATGCTAACAGCACAGNAGAAAGNGAATCTGNANCAGNAGNGGAAGAACNGAGCTCNGAATCGACGAATGGCGTANNTGAGCCTGATACNGNCGTGCCAAATAGTGAATTAGATGAGAGCNAAGGNGNAGAAATAGAAACCCNAAATCCAGCAACACCTCCCTCAACTTCTCCAACTCCAATNGCGCCCTCTACTGCANCTCCGCCCCCAATGNCNTCAATTCCGCCACCCCCAATAGCAGCAATACCGTCAATGGCGCCGCCGCCTCCTGCGACAGCCATTCCACCCCCGCCACCCAGCGCAGCACCACCGTCAATGGCGCCGCCGCCTCCAATAGCAGCGATTCCGCCCCCGCCACCCAGCGCAGCACCACCGTCAATGGCGCCACCGCCCCCAATAGCAGCGATTCCGCCACCTCCTGCTACAATGCCACCCCCACCGGGTGCAGGGTTCCCCTCTCCTATGCTTCAGAATCAACCGGTTACATCACCACCACCAGTGATAGTAAAAGGAGCACCTAGAGAAGACAACTTATCTGATGATGAGAAAGACGATTTGCTTGGAGATTTAAGCGATTAGTCAGCGCACACCGCCAGCACTTGACAAGAAAATTCTCCTACCAAGAATATCAACTTCTTTCGATAACCCTTCGACATCATCAGGGCTTGGAAGAGAATAATCATCAGCATCCAATGGCAATGTAATGCCTGGACCAGGAATTCTTTCCAAGGCTACACCAAGTTGTGCAGCATCCTCAATCAACATTCCTTTTGAACCAACATGTCTAGCTTCTAACCTGGTTCTAGTCCACTTGGATAGCTCCTGTGCAAATTTAGCAAGATTAGATATTAGTTGTAAACGAACCTCGTCATTAGGATTCCCGTTTGGAAGTAATCTTAGAGCTAGTCTTAGCAACCGATCTAACCTCATATCCCTTGGCTCAACACCAACAACGGAGGCCAGTGATCTGCGAACAGGCATAATTTCACCATTGTCATCAAATAAATCTGCACTCTCTTCTAATCCGAGATTTCTCAATAAAATCAACAGACCAGATATGTCAGTCACGCAATTATCGGTTTGAACCTCATTCTTACTATCGTTGAAATTTTTATCTTCCTTTAAGCCAATTAATATTTCATTATCTTTGAGAATTTCATCAGACTCTTCAATAACATCTTCTGCAACAATTTCAGCTTCGATATCTTTTGATGACTCCATCTCCGCAGGTTGAACATCTACACTCTCAACTTTGATATTTTCAATCTCGATTTTTTCATTTGAGATTTCTACTTCATCGGTATCATCAAAATCAATTTCCGGGGACGACTCCATTTCCTCTAGTATGGCTTCCATTGCATCCTCAACGCTATTCTGTGTTTCAGAAGTAGCCACGAGTGCAGGCTGTTCACTTGGTATCCAAGCTTTGAATTTGAAGTCTGGGTCAACAATATCACTCTGAGATAACTGAATTAACAAATTCGGAATACTTGCTAATAATGAGTCTAATTTGTCTGGTTGAGATAAATCAAGATTTACCGCTATGGATAACTCAGGATTTCTTCTCCAATCGATAGCACTCACTCTTTTTCGAATATGATCATGCTTTTCGACGGATTGTTTTATCCTACTCATACGCAACGCTAATTCCATTGGATTGTTGGAAAGCATCTCGTTCATTGAACTAACGTCAAAACCAAGGTCATTCAAATCTTCAATTTCTTTTTGAAGTTTCTTTCTAATTCTATCAACTGGAATACCTCGCTGACCATTCGAGGTTCTAGCATTTCTAATCAGAACTTCAAAGTCAGCCAGGGATAGAGATGCGGTAGAAACATCCTCAGTCACGCCTTTTCTTACTAGATCCATCCATTCTTTTTCCAACATTGAGCGATGTCTAGCTGCTCTCCTGACCTTTGAATCAACAAATTCCTTCATTTCATCGATTAATCCGGCATCTAAATCGAATTCTCTTAGTATTGCGATTCTTTTTTCGGCCTCATTTCTATCGTCTAACGATGTATCTAGAGCAAGTAGCGAATCGATTAGGGAGGAAGCAGCCTCATACATTGGAATAGCTTTGTTCAGTAAGGCCAGCGCACTTAGGGGCTCCTGTGTGAGCCTAGATCTCCAAATACCCATTTCAAACCCCTTCTCCTCCCAAGAATTTACCATCTGCATACCTTGCAATTCCAATTCTCTCCATTCTTGGTCTAGCGAATCGACAAAATCAACGAAATCTTCTGTTGCAGATAACTTTCCTGCAAGGGTGTAACTCTCACACCGGTCTGGCCAGAAGGTTTGGAAATCATTCCATCTATCCAAGGCTTTGATTTGTAGGGAGACTAGCCTCTCAATCTCAGGCAACTCTGACTCCCAGTCGAGTAGATTTTCTCTAACTAATATTTCACCCTCTGGAAATATTACTCCTTGTTCTTTCCATTCATCTAGCGTAAGTTTTAGCGAAGCCAGTCTTGCTCCAAGATTTTCTAATATCGCATCAACTTCATCGTTAATATCTTCAACGTTTTTTGCAAGTAGGTTGTCTGCCAAGGTTGGATCAAAAGGCCGAATTTCTTTGTCGATTTTTAGTCGGGTTTTTCGAAGATTATCAACATCAGACTGTATTGAATTTAGGTAATCAAGCGCTTCAGTAATACCCATCTTCTTAGCCTTAGATGCGTCAAAACCCTCGTTTTGCAAAGTCTTTACCATACCATTAACTAACTCTCTTCTTCGCATTTCGTCAGATTCGATATCATCCAACATAGAGTGTATGAGCTCCTCACTATCAACATCCTCAAGTAAAATGTAAAGTGGTTGGCAAGCGGAATAAGAAGAAGAATCTAAGGAGTTTAACCTTTTTATTATTGAATTTAAATTACTAGATTTTCCTTTGTCTACCCACTTCGCCTCAGTTTTGTTAAGATAAGGCTCCCAAGGACGGTTTTCAGCCGAATCTGCTTCCCAACTTCTCTCTAGCTCTTCGGTTCGGTCAACATTGCTCAGCAGATTAAGCCAGTTACTCTTTTCACTTCGACTCGTTGAGGAATTGATGATTCTTTTTCGCAGGGATCTATTTCTAGCTACTAGACTTTCAAATTCGAGAAGGAGATCGCTTGCATTTTCTGGCTGGTCAATTAACCTTTTTTTCATGGCGTCGGTGTTGAAACCTTCGTGAACCCACGCTCTAAGGCGTTCACTCCACCAGTTTTCACTCTCCAAAACCTTCACCCTTGTCGCACACAGATTACTAGTGGCGTTTGAACTTACCTTATGTTGCCTGCTTAGTATTATGTTTCCGCTGTTGGAAAAGGGTAGCGGAAACCCTCTCCCACCAGTTATTCGCGTAGGAGAGCATATAGCCTCATGTAAGGGGCTGGGCGTTGATGGACCCAATCACCGTCTCGATGGGACTTGGTTTGTTCGCAGCAGGAGGAGGCTTAGGCTGGTGGCTTAGCAAGACTCATGAATCGCTGGACGGACTAGGCGATGGCATGATTCTCCTGCAGGAAGCGCAGGCATCCACTTCTGCTATTATGGGCAAAAGGATGGATGGACTAGAAGACCGGATACAACGTCTTGTTGCCGGTTTAGATGGTGTTCGTGCGGCTCATCCTGAACTAGACGGAACAATACTTGCTTTCGAAGCTCTCGAAGGCAAAGGAGATGCAATAGAGGCTCTTGAAACACTTGTTGCAAGAATACCAATAGCAGCAGATCATGAAACAACTCCATTATTGGACGCAGGCCCAGCCAAATTAGCAGTGTCTTTACTAGAAACCATTGATGATATGGAATACTTATCTGCAACCGATGCACGAAGAATCGCACTTGTTGCATTAGAAAATGGCAGGCTAACAAGGGCCAGAGATCTCTTACTGCAATCTCATGCATCTATGCCTGGTGACGACACTACATTGCGAATCCTTGAACACACAGCAAAACTATCTGGGGATGTATTAGAGAGAAGGAAGTGGTTAGATGAAAGATTAACCCTTAATCCAGATAGTCCAGAGTTACTACGCTCTCATGCACATCTCCTAGCATCGATGGGCGATGAGGATGCTCACAAGGACATAATTCGACTAGAAGCATTAGGGGTTGATACCCCTGCCGATAGATCTCTACTCTCAGGATTGAGAGAAAGGGCAGGAGCACGTTCAGAGGCTCTTGAAGCAATTGAAAGTGCGCTAGAAGAAGACCCATCACGTTCAGATGATTGGTGTGCCAGAGGAGAGATACTATTCGCATTAGATGAGAAAGGAAAGGCATTAGAAAGCGTGGACAGATGTCTTGAACTAGACCGACAAAATGGAAGTGCATGGGCTATCCGCGCCAAGGTTCTTTCAGAAACTCACGGGCGTTCATCTGAAGCATTGAAAGCAGCTATTCATGCAGTAGCTTTGGAGGCCGGAGGCACGGAACTTATCATGCTGAAGTCTGACTTGCTGGAGGCAAACGGAGAGCAAGTAAAATCAGATGAAGCGTTGGAGAAGAGCCTTGCAAAGAATTCTCACGACGGCCATTTGCGTGCTGCAATAGCAAGCCGCAGATTGCTTCAGGGAAGACTAACCGAAGCGTGGGACATCCTCAATAACACACCAAGGGAAGTAACCCACCCCGATCTTCACGTCGTAACAGGAAGGATGCATCTAGCAAACGCTGACAGAATGAGAGATGGCACAGGAAGCACAGACCAAACCTTGCTGCAAGACGCATTGAAATCGTTCGAGACAGCATTAGAACTGAATCGAGAATCTGGAATAGCTTGGCTTGGAATGGCTAGGGTTCAGAGGCTGCTTGGTAATACAAATGATGCGGTCGAAACTCTCTCTAGAGCAAGAAGATTACTTCCTGACGAAGACCCAAGCGCTTCAGCGGAATCAGCACTACTTTGTCTAGAGATGGGTGATTATGAGGGAGCAACCCAGCATATTGATGCTGCCTCGATAAGGGGAGAGGGGGCTGTTGTGCCATATGTTAGAGGCAATATTGCAGCAAACCAAGGACATCTAAAATCGGCGCTTTCTCATTACAATGAAGCCATTGAGATGGAGCCAACACATGTCCGAGCGCGCCTCAACAGGGCCAACATTCACATGGCAAGCGAGAATGCTCAAGCCGCTTTAGATGATGCAAATATCCTTCTTGAGTTAGCTCCGAAATTAGGATATGCAAAGTTACGTAGGGCAGAAGCAAACATGTTGCTATCAAATTGGGAAGATGCTCGAAAAGATCTTGAAACAATTATTGAGGGCGCACCCCATCATCATTATGCGTTGACAAAACTAGCTTCATGTTACATCTCAATGGGGCGACCAGAAAAGGCAGAAGCCCCACTAAACGAAGCATTACGCTTGGAGCCAAATCATACTGATGCTTGGCATCACAGAGGATTACTGTATTTGGATTGGGGTAGAGAAGAAGAAGCAATCAATGATTTTGAGGCTGCAATAAGGTGTGATGGAAGCCACATAGATGCGCGTTTGCATATTGCAGCAATTCACCACGAAGCAAAGAGGTTCGATGAAGCATCAACAGCTTGGAGCGGCGTATTAGCGATCAATCCAGATCACACAGTTGCGAGAATTAGAAGGGAAGA